>JBGSJD010000533.1:0-19015 GCA_041742195.1 Hyphomicrobiaceae bacterium | reverse complement strand
CCGATCTCCGGATCCGCCACGGAGCGCGGCGACCGAAGGTGGCTGGCCGCCAGCGTGGCCGACGCGCGAATGTCGAGGCTCTCGAGCGCATGGTCCTCGATCCGGCAGTCCTCCTCAGTGATCAGCAGTCCTGTCGGTCGGTCCGCCTGCGGCGGTGAGAACGCGCGTAGCGGCAGCACGGGGGGCAGGCCGTCCGGCTCGGTCGCCTCGAGGCCGGCCACGACCTCGGCGAGTTCGTGATCGCGCGGGTGAAACCGATGCCCGGTGAAGGTGGCAATGTTCCACGCTTGCGCGCGATAGGGTTTGCCGCGTGTGTGCAGTCCCGCCACCCAGCGCCATCCCAGCGTGTTCGATGCAGGATCGCCGTCGAGCAGATGGCGATAGAAGAAATCGGCGCCCAGACGCCACGGCAGGCCGAGAGTGAAGATCCAGATCGACGCGAACCACATCCGCGCGTGATTGTGCAGATATCCGGTTTCGACCAGTTCCCGCACCCAAGCGTCGAAACAGTCCAAGCCCGTCTCTCCGGCTTCGGCGCGGGACACGTCCCGGTGCAACCGGCGATCACGGTCAAGATCTGCCAGATCGTCGAGGAGGCCTGCCCGGTAACTGTCCCAGACTTGCGGGCGGCACTCCATCCAGCCCTTGAAATAGCTGCGCCAGACAACCTCCTCGATGAATTTCTCCGCAGCCTCTGGACCGTGCGCGGCAATCGCTACGGCAACGACCTCGGCCTCTGTCACAAGCCGGCGGCGGATCCACGGCGACAGACCCGACACCGCCGTGTGCTTCCCCGGCCCACGGTCATGGTTTCGCTCATTGGCGTAGCGCCGCCCCATTCCCGGTGCAAAGGCCTGCAGCCGGGTCAAGCCGTGCGCACGAGTGGCGGTGAGGTCCAACATGAGTGTGTCACATCTTCCTGAGCGACGGCTTTCAGACCGCGGCCCGACATCCTGCGCTGGTGATTTGCAACCGCATATTCTGGACCGGCATGCAGGAAGCGGAACCGGCGATGGTACTACGGCAGATGCGGACAACTGGACCGATCGAACAAGGTTCGCGCTTGATGACGGCGCCAACCTGCCGGATGCTTCGGATTGCGGCAGAGTGGCCGCGCGACACCGGGAGCGCATGCGATGGGTGGCTTCAACAAGACCGCGGGTGATGTGATCGGCCTTAGGGGGCTGACGACGCATGGCAACGTGCTGACCGGCACCCGCCATATGGTCTCGGCTGGCCACCACACAGCGGCGCACGCGGGTTTTCTCATCCTCGAAGCGGGCGGCAACGCCGTCGATGCTGGCGTCGCGACAGGTCTCGCCCTTGGAGTGACGTGCTGTGATCTGGTGAATGTCGCGGGCGTGGCGCCAACCATGATCCGCCTCGCGGCAACCGGCGAGGTGATCACCATCGACGGGCTCGGCGTATGGCCCGCCAAGGCGTCGTCCGCCTATTTCCGCGAGAATCACGGCGGGCGCATTCCGGAAGGCCTGATGCGCGCGGTGGTGCCGGGTGCACCGTCGGGATGGATCACCGCGCTGGAGCGCTACGGCACGATGAGCTTCGGCGAGGTGGCGGCGGCCGCGATCCGGTTGGCGCGTGAAGGCTTCCCGGCCGATCCGCGGTTCTGCGACACCATCGTGACAAACCAGGACAAATACCGGCGCTGGCCGGGAAACACGGCCGTATTCCTGCCGAACGGACGCCCGCCGATGCCGGGCGAGATCTTCCGGCAGACCGATCTCGCGCGGTCGATACAGTACATGGTGGACGAGGAGAAGGCTGCTGCCGGCAAGGGCCGCGCCGCCGGTCTCGCTGCCGCTCACCGGGCGTTCTACGAGGGCGACATCGCGGCGACCATCTGCCGGTATCACGCTGACAACGGCGGCTGGCTGACGCGCGAGGATATGGCCGCATTCCGGGCCCGGATCGAGGCGCCGGTGCGTGTCCGGCAGGGGCGGCTCGAGGTGTACACCTGCGGCGCCTGGTGCCAGGGGCCGCTGCTCGGCATGCTGATGCGCATGCTCGAGAAGGACGACCTCGCCGCTCTCGGACACAATTCGGCGGCCTACATCCATCTGCTGGCCGAGGCCGTGAAGCTCGCCTGCGCCGACCGTGAGGCCTATTTCGGCGACCCGCGCTTCGTCGACGTGCCGCTCGAGGCACTGCTGTCAACGGAGCTGCAAGCGAAGCGCCGTGCCCTGATCGATCCCGAGCGGTCGTTCCCCGGGTTGCGAGAACCGGTGACGATCGATGGCCGAGCGCGTGCCGAAGTTCCGAACGTCCCGTTCAAGCGGACGCCGACGCTGTCGCCCGACACGACGTATTGCTGCGTGATCGACAGTGCGGGCAACGTATTCTCGGCGACACCGAGCGACCCCTCTTACGACGCCGAGCTTATTCCGGGCACAGGGATGATCGCCTCTGGGCGTGGCAGCCAGTCGTGGGCCGACGCGGGCCATCCGTCGGAGGTGATGCCGGGCAAGCGGCCGCGCCTGACGCCCAATCCGGCGATCGCGATCCTGGAGGACGGGCGCGCGCTGATGCCGCTCGGGACACCGGGCGGCGACGTCCAGACCCAGGCGATGTTGCAGGTGCTGCTGAATGTCAGCGTGTTCGGCATGGATTTGAGAACGGCGGTCGAGGCGCCACGGTTCGCGAGCTACGCCTTCCCGTCGAGCTTCGAGCCGCACGAGGCCTATCCGAACCGGCTGGCGGTGGAGGGCCGCATGGACGAAACGACGTTCGAAGGCCTCGAGGCGCTCGGCCACGATGTGCTGCGCTGGCCCGACTGGACGCGGCTCGCCGGCACCGTGAACACGATCGTCAAGGACACGAAAGCCGGCGTGCTGACGGCGGCGGCCGACCCGCGACGCGCGACGTATGCGGTCGGCTGGTAGACCGACGCCGCCGTCCGTGACGCGTCGCGTGTCCCATCACGTTGAGCGTCTCCTCGGCGGGAATGGGCATGTAGGCGAGGTCTGGCACCGATGGCTGGCCGCACGAAGCGCACCGCGGACCGTGTCTGCTTTCGGATGCATCTCGCGAGAGATCCAACTCTTCCCACTCTTGAGGATCAGCCGAGCAACTCGTCGACGGCTCCGCGAAGCAAGGCCTCATCCTCCGGGCATTGCATCGGATTGCCTGCCCGGTGTCCCCAGATCGAGCGGATCGGACGGAAACTCGCGTTCGGCATCAACTTGGTCTCGGCCTCGCTGTCGGCAACCGTGAAGTAGAGATCGGTCGTCGACGGCATGACGATCGCGCGCGCCGTGATGGCGGCGAGCGCCGCAGAGAGGTCGCCCTTGTAGATCGGATTGTCCGAGATGTCGGACCTCATCCAGGTTTCAATCATGGACAGCAGGTCTTCCGGCATCCGGCGCAGGAAATTGCCTTCCCAGGCTCGCACGAGATAATCCTCAAGCGAGGAATAGCCGATCTGCGACCAGACCCGTTCGCGATAGAAATCCTGGCTCATGGCCCACCCAGCGTAAACCCGGCCGAAAGCCCTGAGCGATCGAACGGGACGCTCGGTGAAATGACCGTCCCGATAGGCCGCGTCGGCGGTGAGCGTGGCGCGTATGCCCTCGAGAAAGACCTTGTTGTGCGGGCTCGTGCGCGCCGACGTGCACACGGCGCAGAGGCTGTCCACGCGATCTGGGAAGATGGCACCCCAGTGTAGAGCCTGCTGTCCTCCCATCGACCATCCATAGACGAGGCGCACGCGCGTCACCCCGAAGCGTTCGCGGAGCAATCGCTCCTGTGCATGGACGTTGTCCCAATGCGTGAATATCGGATTGCGGCCTTGACCGAAGGGCTCGGGCAAGTTGCTCGGCGAGGTCGAGAGGCCATTGCCGAGCTGGTTCGGGATGACGACGAAATATCGCGTCGAATCGAGCACGCGGCCCGGACCGATCAGCCATTCGATATCCGTGTGATGGGCACCGTATGACGTCGGGTACAGTATGACGTTGGATTTGTCAGCAGCCAGAGCGCCGTAGGTCTTGAAGGCGATGTGGGCCTTGGGCAGCGTGAGGCCGCACTGCAGGACGAACGGGCCGAGCTCGAAATTCTCGTAATCCGACATGCGCGTTCCCCGTGTAGCACCAGCGACGATCCTGCAGCTTACGCGCTCGAGCGGGAAATGTGCCATCGCCCGTCATGCGTCGTCGTGCGCGGTCCATGAATTCACAAAACTGTGAGGCCATTCAACGGCAAGGGTTCCGCCAGCGTCATGGATCTGAGCGCGGTCGACCCTATGTTCAGGTCTGGGCGCCGCACCTTCTGCCCCGGCACAACGACGAACGGCGCACGAAACCAGCCCGAGAGAACGCGACATGACCTCCATGCTGCTGACCCGCCGCCACCTGATTGCTGCTGGCGCTTGCGCCGTCTCGACTGGCGTGCCCGGCCTGTTCGTTCCGGCCAGCGCTCAGGGGCTCGCTCCCACGCCGACCATGCGAGGCGGGGCGAACAATTATCGCCGGGGCGCGCCGATCGTCGAAAGGATCGGCGGTGGCGGCTTCTGGATGACCGGCACCGTCCGCCGCGCCGGCGATGGCGCCCCTTTGAAAGGCCAGCGCATTCAGATCTGGGCGCATACGACCGAGGCATACGAGAGCGCCCTCGAGAGCCACGGTGCAACGCTGACCGACGAGAACGGCGTGTTTCGGTTGGAGATGCCGCAGATCGTTCCGGCGTTTGGTCAGCCGCACGGCCACCTCGCCTACGACAGCGGCGACTTCGAGACCGTCTTTCTGCGCCCCGTCATGGCCAGTGCGCAGCAAAAAAGCCTGGAAGTGCATTTCGTCCTGAAACCTGTCTGATCGGCGGCGCGCCACCCCACCGTGTCACTCATCCGCCCGATTCTGATCTGGTCGGCTCTCGGCGTCGCCGTTCTGGCGCCGAGCGTCGCCGCGGCCACCAGCCCGCTGCTCGCTTGGCGAAGCGTCGTCTATGGCGCGGCCGGCTTCGCCGGCATCATCGCGATGACGTTGATGCTCGTGCAGCCACTCCTGGCCGGCGGATATCTACCGGGCTTCACGCGCTACCAGGCGCGACGCATGCACAGGTGGATCGGCGCTGCCATCGTCGCGGCCGTCGTCTTCCACGTCGTGGGGCTTTACGTGACGAGCCCGCCAGACGTCATCGACGCGCTGCTGTTCGCTTCACCAACGCCATTCTCGAACTGGGGCGTGATCGCCATGTGGGCGATCTTCACGGTTGCGGTGCTGGTAGCTCTCAGGGAGCGCATCGGGCTCCGCCCACGCACATGGCTGATGATGCACACCGGGCTCGTCATCGTGATCGTCGCCGGCACCGTCGTCCACGCCGTCCTGATCCAGGGCACCATGGAGATCATCACCAAGATCGCACTCTGCGCGCTCCTCGTCACCGCCACGCTGAAAGTCGTCGCCGACCTTCAGATCTGGCGAAGCCGGAGAAGTGGGCGGGTCGAGAAGGGCGGAGCGGAGCCGTGACCGAGTAGCGGGCGTTTCTGTGGAAGGACGTGAGGTCAGGCAAGGCGATGCAAGGTCGTGAAACCGCAGCGTGCTTCCGAACACGGCTGCGAGCTGCACGGCCATCTCACGTCCCGCCGCGTTCGGCGCCGCCCCGTTGGCACCCCCAGCCAGAATTCGCCGGCCCCTAAGCCTTTGATTTTCCATGCACACCCGCAACAGATCAATGCGATGTCCTGGCCGACAGCTCAGGCCATGACGACGGCCCGGATGCAGTCGACGGCAGCATCGGGCGCGGTCAGGACCGGTATCTCGACCGCGGCGCTCACCTCCTGGAGGGCTCGGGACGTGGAGAAATGCGCGAGCATGATGGCGTCGCAGTCGGCGAGTTCGTGGGCGCGGGCAGCGATCATCTGGTTGTGGCGGACGGCGTCGCCCTTGCGCAGCGCGTCCATGGCGCCCTCGACAACGATGCTGCGCAGCGTCGCCTTGGCGCCCGTCTCCGCCACGAACTGCTCGAATTCCTCGGTCATCGTTGGCAGCGATGGCGCGAACGTCGCAAGCATACCGATCTTGTGCCCGCGGCCGAGCGCATCCCGGAACATGGCCTCGTTCGGCTTCAGCACCGGCACCGGAAGCTCGCGAGCCATGCGCTCGATCGCCGGCCCGAACGCCGAGCAGGTGACCAGGATGGCGTCGGCGCCGATACGGTGGGCGTAGCTGCCGAGTTCGAGAAAGCGCTCGAACATCCGCGGCGTGAGATCGCGATCCTTGGCGCGATCGACGGAGAGCGAGTCGTCGAGCAGGCTGACGGTTTCGGCCTCTGGCCAGCGTGCAGCGAACGCGCGCTGGATCGGCTCGACGGCGACCGGCGTGCCGTGTAGCAGGACGATGCGAGGCGGCTTGGACATGGGAAGGCGTTTCTCTGCTGTGGAGCGGTTCAGGCAACCGGGAGGCGCGAGACGAGCCCCCCGTCGGCATAGGCCTTGGCGGCGGCGGGCGACGTGAGCAGCGCCATGAAGGCCGCAGCACCCGCCGGGTTCGCGGCATCGGCGAAGATGGCGGCGTCGAACGTCGAGACGGTCTGGAGTTCCGGCGGGAACGGGCCGGCAATATCGATACCTGGCACCGACATCAGCTCACTGACCTGCTGGATGGCCAGATCGGCTTCGCCGCTCGCGACCTTTTCGGCCGTGAAGCCCATCGGGATAACGACGGCTCGTGCGTTGACCTCCTTCGCGATGCCGAGGCGATCAACAAGGCCTGCGAAATAAATGCCGCTGGCGCCGGCCTTCGAATAGGCGACGGCGCGGGCACCGAGCATGGCTTGCTTGAACGCCTCGACCGTGCCGACGTCCGGCTTCGGCGCACCCTGTCTGACACCGACGCCCAACACCGAATCGGCGAGCGAGGCGCGGGTTTCCGGGCGCACGATGCCGCCCGAGCAGAGTTGGTCCATCGAGCCGGCAATGGCAATGATCACGTCGGCGCGGCGCCCTTCGCCGATCGACTGCATAATGGCCGTGGTCGGCCGCCAGTCGATATCGAGATGGTGCTGCGTTTCCGCTTCGAACCTGGGTTTCAGCCAGCGGTTGACGGCGACCTCGAGGGCCAGCCCACTCATGACGGCGACGGTCGACATGCTTGTCACGGAATTGATCCTCGTCGGGTTTGCTCCCGCCTAGCATAGCCCATGCTGCTCCAGCGCCGTAAACCGCCGTGACTTGGGCGCCCGCACGCGATCTGGCGCATCATCCCGTGGCCCTGTGAAACCGGCAGCAGCTCAAAGGACCTCGCGGCCGCGGCGGGGATGAGGCCTTCGGACTTCACCCCCGCATTGCGCCTGAGCTTTCTGGCCCCCGAGATCACCAAGACCGTTCTCCAACGCCGCAATCAGCCAGAACATCGCGCAGATATTCCGCCGACAACCGTACCACTGGAAGCCCGATGAGAGATCTTTGACGGCGCGGCGCCACGACAACGGCAACAAACCGGTCTCTGCGACCGGCGGCGCGGCTCGTGCGGCCTTAATCCGCGAACACGACGAGACAGCTTCGAGTCTCGCCCAGAAAGTCAAACATATCGCGGGATATCAACAGGTTGTGGCGGAGAGGGGGGGATTCGAACCCCCGGTACGGTTACCCGTACTTCGCATTTCGAGTGCGACGCGATCGACCACTCTGCCACCTCTCCGAACCCCGGCGTTGTCGTCCGCTCGAACGACGACGTGACCCGGTATCCGGCGAACCAGCAGGTTGCATCCGGACCCCGGGCTTCTATGCGAAGCCGGGCATCGAGGCAAGTGTTAGATCACGACCGCCGGCACGCCAGCCGCAAGCCCAGACATGCCCCGGACTTGATTGACGTCGAAGCACGGCCGACGAATGATAGCGTGAGCGCGCAAACCCAGAAAAGAGACCGCTCATGCATCCCCTCGCAGGCCGGACGGCCATCGTCACTGGCTCGGCACGCAATATCGGTCGCGCCACCGCCAGGCTGCTCGCGGCCCACGGCGCCAACCTCCTGATCCACGCCAGATCCGACACGGATGGCGTAGCCGAGACGGTGGCAATGCTGCGTTCGAGCGGCGCCCGCGCGGAGGGACATCTCGCGGACCTGACCACCGAAAGCGGCGCCACGAGCCTTGTCGAGGCTGCCGTCCGCGCGTTCGGAGGCGTCGAGATTCTCGTCAATAATGCAGCGATCCGCCGCAACACGCCGATCACCGAGATGTCATTTGCCGAGTGGCGCGACGTCCTCGCAACCAGCCTCGACGGCGCCTTCCTGATGACCCGCGCCGCCGTGCCCCACATGATCGGGGCAGGGTGGGGCCGCATCGTCAATATCGGCGGCATCTCGATGTTTCGAGGGCTGCCGGGCCGGGCACACGTGTCAGCAGCCAAATCGGGCTTGATCGGAATGTCACGCTCGTTGGCGACCGAACTGGCCCCGCACGGCATCACGGTCAATGTGGTCGCACCCGGCTCCATCGCCACGACACGCGGTGCAGCCGCCGGCGCCAAGCCCTCGGCCACTGCGACAGCCGGCATACCGGCAGGACGCGACGGTCGCCCCGAAGAGATCGCCCACATCGTGTCCATGCTGTGCCTCCCGGATGCCGCCTACACAACGGGCCAGACCATCGAGGTCAACGGCGGCAGCCACTACTCCTGATACCGACAGCACCGTGTCGCGTCGTCGCCATGATGATGCGCCACGACTGAAATCCGCTCGCGGCCGGATGTCGTTTACGTGAAGTGCGCAGCAAAGTCGTCCCATGCGAGAAGCATCGGACGGCGGCAGGCGGCGAGGCCGGCGGCCGAGGCTCCGGGTGACCAATGTCGGCCCGAACACGTCGATCCCAATGAAAGGAACCGATGACATGCAGCGTCCTGCAAGCATACAGCTCCGCTCAGGTGCGGCGATGGCCATGACGGCCGCATTGCTGGTCTCGACATCGGCCTTGGCGCGTGAGGCTGTGCAGCCGGGAAAGCCAGCGCCAGGCTTCAGCGCTACGGATTCGAGCGGCAAGCCCGTAACCCTCGAGGCCTTCAAGGGCAAACCCGTCGTGATCGAATGGACCAATCATGACTGCCCGTTCGTTCGTAAACACTATGAGAGCGGGACGATGCAGCAGTTGCAGAAGGACGCCACGGCAAAGGGCGTCGTCTGGCTGTCGGTCATCTCGTCGGCCCCGGGCCAGCAGGGCCACGTGGAAGGGATCGAGGCCGACAAGCTGACGACCGACAGGAAAGCAGCGCCAACGGCAGTCGTCCTGGATCCCAAAGGCGATCTCGGCCGGCTCTACGGCGCAACCGTGACGCCCCACATGTTCGTCATCGATGCCAAGGGTACGCTGGCCTACATGGGCGCAATAGACGACAAGGCCTCGGCCAACCCGTCAACTCTGAAGGACGCCCGCCCCTATGCGCGGCAAGCGATCGACGCCGTCCTCGCAGGCAAGCCGGTCGTCACAGCATCCACGCGGCCCTACGGCTGCTCGGTCAAGTACGCGGAACCCCGGAGCTGAGCGCTACGGCTGGCCTTCGGCTGAAACACGTCGCGCCGGGGGTAGCCCCGGCGCGACGGCCCGTTGCGATTGCTTCGAACGGCGCGTCTGCGCCGGTTCTCAATTCCACTTCATGACCTGAAGAATGGCCGGGCCGAGGATGACGACGAAAAGCACCGGCAGGAAGAAGATGATCATCGGAACGGTCAGCTTCGGCGGCAATGCCGCTGCTTTTTTCTCGGCTTCCGACATACGAGCATCACGGTTTTCTTTCGCCATGACCCGCAGCGCCTGCCCGACGGGCGTTCCGTAGCGCTCGGCCTGGATGAGCGCCGTCGCCACCGACTTGATGCCCGCAAGACCCGTCCGCTTGCCGAGATTCTCGAAGGCCATGCGTCGGTCCTGGAGATAAGACAGCTCGGCGGTCGTGAGACTGAATTCCTCGGCGAGTTCCAGAGACTGGCTTCCGACTTCCTTCGCCACCTTCCCGAACGCCGCCTCGGTCGACATACCAGCTTGCACGCAGATCAGAAGCATGTCGAGCGCGTCAGGAAACGCCTGGGTGATGGATTGCTGACGCTTCTGCACCAGATTTTCGATCACCATGTTCGGCACATAGAACCCGAGATAGCCAGCGCCGATGGCCATGCCGAATTTCACGATCGGCGGATACTGGAAATTGGACAGGACGAAGAGATAGAACAGCGCAAACGCCGCCACGATCATTGGCGCGACAAGGCGGAAGAACATGTAGGCGACGAGCGGCGCTTGCCCGCGAAGACCGGCCATCTTGAGCCTGTTCTTGACTTCATCGGACTCGAAGCTGGCTCGCAGATTGAACTGATCGACGATCTGCTGCATGAACCCCTTCGGCGCCTGCCGCAAACGGCCGGACTGCGCATCCTTGCCCAGGTCCGCCAGACGCGCCGCCCGCATCTTGTCTCGCTCGGTCGCCATCACCTTCATGCGTTGGCCCATCCGGTCCCTCTGCAGGACCGGCATCGCAATCGTGAGCACAGTGACGAACGTTGCCACAGAGGCCAGCACCATGACCAGGAACTGTGGCTTCATGAATGCATCGATCATATCGATCACGGCACGCCTCGCTTTTCTCTTGGCAAGATCGGAGCGAACAGGGTCGCCCACATATCTTGAAATCAGTATTTGAAGTTGATCATCTTGCGCATCACGAGGATGCCCATGGTCATCCAGAACGCAGCCGCCATCAGCATGAACTGACCGACGCGCGTCGTGAACAGCAGCAGGATGTAGTTCGGTGTCGTGACGTAGACCATCGACATGACGATGAACGGCAAGGAGCCGAGCACCATCGCCGAGGCCTTGGCTTCAGCCGAAAGCGCGCCGACCTTCATCGTCAGCTTCTTGCGGTCTCGCAGCACGCCGGACAGGTTGCCGAGAGCCTCGGAGAGGTTGCCGCCAGCCTGCTGCTGGATACCGATGACAATCGCGAAGAATTTCATTTCGGGCAGCGGCAAGCGCTGCATCGTGCGCTCGAAGCACTCCGACAACGGCACGCCAACCCGGCTTTGCTCGACGATCTCGGTGAACTCTTCCTTGATCGGCGACGGGCTCTCGCGCGCGATGATGCCGAGACACTCGTTCAGCGGCAGACCAGACTTGACGCCACGCACGATCACATCGATGGCATTCGCGAACTCATTCGTGAACTTTGCCTGGCGCCTCTTCGTCAGGAACGAAAGCACCCAGCGTGGGAAGCCGAGCCCGCCAACGAAGACAGCCGCCAACGAGATAAGCGGCGTCATTCCCGGGGTCGAATAGAATGTGACCGCACCGGCGATGACGCCTACGACAGCGCTGGCGATCCAGAAGGCGTTGGGCGTGATATCGAGTCCGGCCCGCTGCAATCTCAATCTCAGCGTGATTTTCTCGCGCGCCTTCTGCCGGGCCTCGAGCTCCTTCAGCGTGTCCGCGACCTGCTTGCGCCGGTTGTGCAGCTCATCGTCGCGGGCCCGCGCCGGACCGCGCTTCGATCGCGTCTCCGTGACGCCCTGCAGGCGTTTGTCGCGCTGCACCTCGCCGGACAGATAGGGATTGACGAACAGGAAGATTCCCGCTGCCGCCGACACGGCGATAATGCCGCCGAGCAGCAGTTGCAGCATCTCGGGTGAAAGTTCAGCCATGGTGCTCACCGACCGTGTTGCCGTGCTCGTCGCGCACTTCCGAAGACGCCAGGGCCTGCATCACGCGCTCGGTCTCGCCATAATATTGCGCGCGTTCCCAGAAGCGCGGCCGCGCGATCCCGGTGGAACGATGCCGACCGATGATCTTGCCATTCGCGTCTTCACCCGTGATCTCGTAGACGAACAGGTTCTGAAGCGTGACGACTTCACCTTCCATGCCGACCACTTCTGTGATGTGCGTGATCTTTCTCGAACCATCGCGAAGTCGGGAGGCCTGCACGATGATATCGACCGACCCCGTGATCATTTCTCGGATGGTTTTCGTGGGCAGCGCAAAGCCACCCATCATGATCATCGATTCCATACGACTGATCGCTTCGCGGGGACTGTTGGCGTGCAGCGTACCCATCGAGCCGTCGTGACCCGTATTCATGGCCTGGAGGAGATCGAAGGCCTCGGGTCCGCGCACTTCGCCCACGATGATCCGCTCGGGTCGCATACGCAGGCAGTTCTTCACCAAATCGCGCATCGTGATCTGGCCTTCACCTTCGAGATTGGGCGGCCGGGTTTCGAGGCGCACGACATGCGGTTGCTGCAGCTGGAGCTCCGCCGAGTCCTCGCACGTGATGATACGCTCGTCCAAATCGATCGAGCCGGTGAGACAGTTGAGCAACGTCGTCTTGCCCGAGCCTGTGCCACCCGACACGAGGATGTTGCAGCGGACCCGACCGATGATCTCCAGCAGCGTCTTTCCAGCAGGCGAGATCGAGCCGAACTTGACCAGCTGCTCGAGCCTGAGACGATCCTTCTTGAATTTTCGGATGGTCAATGCGGGACCGTCGATCGCCAGAGGCGGCGCGATCACGTTGACACGGCTACCGTCGGGAAGTCGCGCGTCGCAGATCGGACTCGACTCGTCGACACGACGGCCGACCTGGCTCACGATTCTCTGGCAGATGTTCATCAACTGCGCGTTGTCGGCGAACCGCACACCCGTCTTCTGCACCTTGCCGCCGACTTCGATGAATGTCGTGCTGGCGCCATTGACCATGATGTCCGCGATGTCGTCGCGCGCCAGCAACGGCTCCAGGGGACCATACCCGAGGACGTCGTTGCAGATGTCCTCGAGCAGCTCCTCCTGCTCCGCGATCGACATGACCACGTTCTTGAGCTGGATGATCTCGCTGACGATGTCGCGGATCTCTTCGCGCGCCGCAGCCGCCTCGAGTTTGGCGAGCTGCGTGAGGTCGATCGTATCGATCAGCGCGTTGAAAACGGTCGTCTTGACGTCGTAGTACTCTTCCGAGTGCTTCCGCTGGGATTCGACCGGCTCAGCCTTCGGCTGCGCCGGCTGCACCGCAGCCGGCTTGACCTCGCCTCCGACTTTTGCCGGTGCAGCCGGCGCCCCCGCCTGAGGGAGCGTACGCCGCTGGTTGCCAGCCTCGTTGGATCGCCTGCCGAACATGGGCCGTTATCCTCAACGCTTGAGTTTGAACCGTTCGAGAATGGGCGCCAGTGCCGATTTCTTCTCGACCTTGTGCTCTTTCCGACCGGAAATCGTCATCGCGATATCGCGAAAATTCTGAACCGCCTTGGCCTTGGGCGTCATTTCCTCGACCATCTGGCCATTGTTGGCCGCTTGTCCGAACGTCTCGGCATCGAATTCGATCACGGCACAGGCTTTGAGATCCAATGCGGCCTCGAAATCCTTGATCGGAATTTCGGGACGCTTAGGGATGCCATGCATGTTGATGACGAGATGCGGCGGCCGATCGTTCTGGCGCAACTGCTTGAGCAGATCGATCAGGTTCTTCGTATTCCTCAGGGAGGCGAGGTCTGGCGACGTCGTAACCACGATCTCATCGGATTGCATGAGCACGCGCTTCGACCACGAGGTCCACACGTGGGGCAGATCGACCGTCACGTACGGCACGTTCTGGCGCACCACATCGAGCACGATATCGCAGCTGTCGGCAGAGAGATCGTAGTCACGATCCAGCATGCCGGGCGCGGCGAAGATCGAGAGATGCTCCGAGCACTTCGTCAGCAGTCGATCCAGCAGAACCTCGTCGAGACGCTCCGGGCTGCCCAAAGCTTCCGCGATGCCCTGAACCGGATCCTGGTTGAAATCCAGCCCCGCCGTTCCGAAGGGAAGGTCAAGATCCGCAATGACCACGCTGGCCTTGAGCAGTTCCGAGAGGCACCACGAAACGTTGTGGCACACCGTCGATGATCCGATCCCACCCTTCGAACCGACGAAGGAGAAGATGTGTCCGACCGGATCTGAATTCGGATCATTGTAGAGGCCGGAGATGCACTCCATCATCGACATCGGCGAAACCGGCGCGATGAGATATTCGGCAACGCCGCGCTTCAGCAGCTCCCGGTAGAGCAGCACGTCGTTGGCGGCACCGACCACCACCACTTTCGTGCCCGCATCGCAGCACTCGGCGAGCTTGTCGAGCGACGACAGAAGCTCGCTCGACCGGAGCGACGATTCGACGATGATGAGATTGGGTGTCGGACTTTCCTGATAGTGCGCGACGCCAGCCTCGATCCCGCCCATATGGACCGAAACGTGCGCCTTCGCCAGCCGACGGTCGTCGGCGGCGACTTGTACAGCCTCCGCCGTCGACGCGTTCTCGCAGAACGCCTGGATCGAAATCCGCGGGATCGGACGTGCCCGGTCCCCACCGGCGTGGTCCGGCGTTTCATCGCCGGTGATCGTGGAAAGCTCTCGGCTCATTGCGCCCGCAGCCATGACTAGCCCGTCCTTACTATCCAAGCAGAATCTTTAGTTTTCGCTTTTTGCCGAGGCCTTCTCTTCCGCGTCCTTCTTGGCCACGGTCGTGTCGCCCTCGTTGAACTTGCGCCACTTGGTATCGCGGCGTTCGGCCGTTGCCGGCGTCATGGTCCTCGGGCCAAGCAGGTCAGCGGGATTGGCGACCTGCATGGCGAAGTTCCGCTGCGTCGCGCACCCGAGATTCGGATGCGGCAGGTTTGCCGGATCGTCCGCGATATTGGTCGGCCAGGAGCCGCACTCCGGCGCGTGCGCGACGAACCTGTTGTAGGAGACGCGGATCTGCGGATTGCGATCGGAACTCGCACGGTACGGCGCCACGGCGACGCGTGAATCGTCAATCCCGAAGCTACGCACGATCTCTCGCATGTCAGCCACGGCACGCAGCGCCGAGATCTCGTTGCTCGACCCCGACGGGACCGAGATGCTGAGCTGTCCGTTCCCCGTATCGCTTCCCCGATAGCGCCCGAGGAAATCGGAGAAGTTGGCGCGCTGATGCGGCGACAGGCCATCCGAGCCGCGCGACACGCTCAAGGCGAGGCTGGCGGGTTCATCGGAAACGATGATCGGGTGCCGCTGTGACGGATCCACCATCGTGAATGCCGCCACGTGCCCGATCGGCTCCATCGGGTTGGAGCAGCCGGCGAGCCCGGCGGATGTCAGCCCACAGACCGCCGCAGCCAGGAGGGCCCGCGTCCGACGACCGTTATGCAGAATGTTGAGAGTGGTGATCTTCATTGGATATCTCCGGCACTCTGCCATCAGTCGACGATGAAACCGATCGAGCCGTCCTTGAGGCTACCTTCAGCACGCTCCGGCACCTTGCTGCCGTAGACGCGATTCATGTGGCCGAGAACGTTGCTCTTGAGATCGGATGCAGGCGAAAGCCCGTCGGACGGCCTGGCCAGGTTCTGACGCGCACTCGGCTTCGCGACATAGGGCGTGACGAGCACGACCAGTTCGGTCTCTCTCTTGATGAAGTCCTGGCTCCGGAACAGCGTGCCGAGAACCGGAATGTTCTTCAGGCCAGGAAAGCCATCGATGTTCTTTCGCGTGTCCTCCGAGATCAGCCCCGCCATGGCGAGCGTACCGCCCGATGGCAACTCCACCGTCGACTTGGCCTCGCGCTTCTTCAAAGCCGGAAGTGCCACGCCGCCGATCTGGATCGACCCGGCTTCCGACAGTTCCGACACCACCGTATCGATCTTGAGATTGATCCGGCCTTCAGACAGCACCAGCGGTGTGAACGAGACGCTCACACCGAATTCCTTGAAGGTGATGCCGATCTGGCCGTTGTTATTCGAGACCGGCACCGGATATTCACCGCCCGCCAGAAACTTCGCGGTCTCGCCGGAGATCGCCGTCAGGTTCGGCTCGGCCAGCGTCTTGATGAGACCATTCCGCTCCAGGGCCTTGAGCGCATGGCTGACGCAGTTGTTGCCCGCACTAAACTTTCCGTAGTTGCCAGACGTCACAGCTGCGCTGGGAATGCCAGAAATTCCCTCAATTGCCACTGAGCAACCATGACCGAAACCTAGCTCCCGCACCCGATCGAGGTCAGAGAACGCTTGAGCCGCACCGCCGAGACCGGCGACCGTGGTCACCGGGAAGGCGTTGTTCGTCATGACACCGGTGACGAAGTTCCCGAGGTTGAGTTCAGTACCGATGTTGATGCCGAACTGCTTGAGAACGGAGCGCTCGACCTCGGCCACCTGCACGCGGAGCATCACCTGCTCCTCGGCCTCGACCTGAAGGAGATTGATCACCTTCTTCACATGCCGCGCATCCGCGTCCGCCGTCGGCGTCACGATGAAGCGCGATGCGATGTCTGCGGCACGTGCGCTGTCCGAGGGGTTTCGCACCGAACCCGTCAGAATGACGGTCTCGTTCAGAATCTCGGACTTGATGTTCGAGCCCGGCAGCAGCCTCTTGTAGAGGGAGTCGAGAACCGCCGTATCGTGCTCGACGGCAATCTCGAAGGTCACCATCTGCTGGCCGGTCGAATCGAAGAAGAAGGCGTTCGACTGCCCGACCTTCTTGCCGATGAGATAGACCCGGTTCGAGCTTTGCACGACCGCGTCCACGATCTCAGGATTTGAGACGATCACATCGCGGAGCTCGCCCGGAAGCTCGACAAGCATCGACTTGTTGCGGCCGAGCTTGATCCCCCGGTGCACAGGCAGCCCGTCCCGCTCCGAAATCCTCAGTACCGACTGATGATCTGGATTGAAGACCGGCTGTGTGGCGGCCGCCCGCACATTGCGACGGCTGTTCGCATCACCGGCTGAGACGTCCAGACCCGAAATGAACGGAGCCACGAGGCCGGCGAAACCGGCGAGTGCGGCGCCACAAGTGCGAGACGAGTAGTTGCGCATTTTCCAAAGCTTTCTGACGAGCTACCTCGAGCACAGACAGACGCGAACGCAACGAACTACCAGTCACCGAAACAGTCGGCCGTTGGACGAACTAGTTGACGCCGTAGGTCCTGGACTTGACCCCGTACCTCAGAACCTTCACCGAATTGGTGGACTTGACCTCTTTGCGCTTTGCGCCGTCGCCGTCCTTCTTGTTGAAGTCGGCAATGGAGCGCAGCGCCAGCGTCAGCTCGCCTTTCGACCGCGCCAGCACGAGTTCTTCCGATTGGTCGGCGGTCAGCTCGAGCGTCGCAGTATTGCCGTCGGCGTTCTTCTGGCCTTCCTTCACTTCGATGCGCTGGCCGATGGCGAGAACACGGATGTCGCGGAAGACGGTCTCGCTCGATGTCTCTTCCTGTCCGTTACGGCCCCGCTGGCGGCGCACGAGAATGACGTCGACACGATCGTTCGGCAGGATGAGCTTGCCGGCTGCGAGATGCTCGTCACGGATCATGACGGAGACAGCCCGCATGCCCTCGGGAAGGATCGCCGCGAGGACGCCGCCTTCCTTTGCGTTGACGAGCTTGGTCTTGGTGATGGGCTCGCCCATCAGGATCGGCGTGCGGGCGATCGATCCGACGAACGGCCGCATGCCGCTCGAGGACCCGCCGGCCGAGCGACTGACGGCTCCGGGTGGGACCGCGTCCTGCGGCCACGACTGCCAACGAAATGAAGACTCCGAAGCGATCTGCCCGAGTCCGATGTTCGCTCGCGCGACGAGAACCTCAGTCGTGTTCGACTGCGATTCGACGCGAATTTCCTTCGGCTTGCTGACGATGTTCTTCGCGAGGAAGAATGCCCCAAGGCCGCAGACGCCAGCCACCGCGATGCCGATCAACTGTGCTCGCTTCATAGCGCAAGAGGTCCTTTCAAGTCCCGATGGGGACGAAGAGATGAACCTCAATGTGAGCGACAATCGTCAATTCCCGGTTAATCGGTGCATCACGCACGACCGGTATCGTCACAACAGGGATGGAATGGGTACGAACATTGTGCTGGTCGCCGTCCCGAGCCTGCGGCCGGGGCACGGCGAACCGCCAGGCTACAGAGCCAGATTGGCGAGCCAGGGCGTTGAGGGATAGAGCCAGAGGCCACCCGCCGCGAGTGCGATGCCATAGGGCACGCCCCCTGCCTTCTGATGCAGGCGCATCGCCCATTCCTGGCGGCACAGCCAGAGCGGCGGCGCGATACTGCGGTAGAGGAGGAGCACGATCACGAGCACGCCGCCGGCGATGGCAACGAGCAGCAGATACTGCATCAAGCCCTCGAAGCCGAACCACAGGGCCGCGCCCGCCAACAGCTTGGCGTCCCCTCCGCCGAGAAGTCCCAGCGAAAACATGCCGATCCCGATGACCAGCATCAGCAGACCCGCGCCGACGTGGCTGGCGATGGCATCCCATCCGAGCGGCACGGCGATGGCCGCCACGATGAAGCCGATGATCAATCCGATCGTGATCCGGTTCGGGATTGTCATCGTGAACAGGTCCATCGCGCCGGCAAACGCCAGAGCGGCTGGAAACGAGAGGAAGAGAAGGAACTCGAACACGATACACCACCGTGACTGCTTGGCGAGGTACTCCCGCCCGGCGAATCATTGCCGAGGACGGTTAAGATACGACTAACCGTCCGGTGCAATTCCGGCCTAGACGGCTGGGCGCTTCTGGAGACCGGTCTGAACGTCCGAGTAGACGCCCGTGAGCTCCGTGCCCACATTGGCGAGGACGCCGATGATCACCATGCCGATGAAGGCCGCGATCAGGCTGTACTCGATCGCAGTGGCACCGGACTCGTCATTGAGAAATTTTTTCGACACGACCTTCACGCGCTCTCTCCAATCGCTTCACCCGCGGCAACACGCGCGCCGTCAGATGCCCTGTCCGCCACCCCAAAGGCTAGTCGGAAAAGATTAATTTGAAATACGGCATCCAGGCACCGGAGCCAAACAAAAGAGCAAAAGACTCGGACAGTAAAATTTGGGTAGATAGCCCAAGAAGATCCGGCGGACGAAAACGAAAAACCGCCCGGCTCCTGGGGAGCCGGGCGGCTGGAAGGACCGCGATGCGGCGGCGAGGATCTCGACCGCCGCGAGCGCGCCTTAGACGGCCGGGCGCTTCTGCAGGCCGGTCTGCACGTCGGTGAACGTGCCCTGGATTTCGGTCCCGACGTTGTTC
>JBGSJD010000532.1:0-2799 GCA_041742195.1 Hyphomicrobiaceae bacterium | reverse complement strand
GGTTTTCGGGCCCGGGCGCGGCTCCGATCGCGCCGGGGCAACTCGAGAGCCATTACGCGCCGGACATTCCGGTCCGTCTCGACGCCACCAGCCCGCGCGAGGGCGAGGCTTTCCTCGCCTTCGGGCCCTATGCGCCGGCCTACGACGGGCCGCTCCTCAATCTCAGTCCACGTGGCGATCTCAGGGAGGCTGCGGCCCACCTGTTCTCGGCGCTCAGGCGTCTCGACCGTTCGGGCGCCCGCGGTCTCGCCGTCATGCCCATTCCCGAACGCGGGCTCGGCGTGGCCATCAACGATCGTCTCCGGCGCGCGGCGGCGCCCCGGCCCTCCCACCCGGCGACGACGGAGCGCGCATGAACCTCTACCTGCCGATTGCCGAGATCGCGTTGCCGTTGCCGCTTCTGCTGGCGCTCGGCGTGGCCGTCGGCGTGCTGTCGGGGATGTTCGGGATCGGTGGCGGTTTCATCACCACGCCGATGCTGATCTTCCTCGGCGTGCCCCCGCCGGTCGCTGTCGGGACGGGAACGAGCCAGGTGGTGGCGTCGTCGGTATCGGGGGCGCTCGGGCACTGGAGCCGCGGCAACGTCGACCTGAAGATGGGGCTCTACCTGATCCTCGGCGGCCTGTTCGGTGCCACGTCGGGCATCCAGCTCCAGCAATTCCTGAAGGCGGTCGGGCAACTCGATTTCTTCACCACCGTAACCTACGTCGTGATGCTGGGCCTCGTCGGAAGCCTCATGGTGCTCGAGGCCGTGCGGCTGATGTTCCGAACGGCGCGCGGACAGCAGGCCGGAGCGGGGCGGCGCGCGGGCCAGCACAACTGGCTCCTGAAACTGCCACTCAAGACGCGGTTCCAGACCTCGAAGCTCTATATGAGTGTATTGCCGCCGCTCGCCATCGGCGGTTTCGTTGGCTGGCTCACGGCCATCATGGGCGTCGGTGGCGGCTTTCTCCTCGTGCCGGCGCTGATCTACATGCTGCGCATGCCGACCCGGATGGCGCTCGGCACATCGGCGTTCCAGATCATCTTCGTCGCCGCCTATGCGACTGTGCTGCAGGCGACGCAGAACTACTCGATCGACGGGGCGCTCGCGCTGCCGCTGATCGTCGGCGGGGTGATCGGCGCGCATCTGGGCGTCGTGGTCGCCGGACGGCTCAATCCGGAGCAACTCCGGGCGCTTCTCGGCATTCTCGTGCTTGCCGTCGCCATCCGCATGGCGGGCGGGCTCGTGCTCAAGCCCGCGGATGTTTATACGCTCGATACCGGCGAAATCCGGGTCGAGAAGGCGATTGCCGAGAAGCAGAAGGCGGCGCCTCCGAAGGCCGCTCCGACGCCCGGCGGGAGCTGAGGCGATCGCCGGCGCGCCGGCATCCGTCGCAGGAGAGAGACGATGACCGCGATCGACGCCTTGACCACCCGCCACGGCCGCCCGGGTTCGATCACCTTCGAGACGAGCCCGCTGGGTGGGCCTGTCGCGCGCCTGATCCACGGCGACCAGCAGGTGCTCGTCGCGGTGCATGGGGCGCAGGTGGTCAACTGGACATGCGCGGGAGAGGGACTGTTGTGGCTGTCACCCGTCGCGCGCATCCGGGAGGGCAAGGGGATCCGCGGCGGTATTCCCGTCTGCTGGCCGTGGTTCGGTGATCATGCCGGCGGCGCGCCACATCCCGCGCACGGCTTTGTTCGCCACCGGGTGTGGGATGTCGTCGGGACGACGGCCGATGCGACGGGTGTTTCCATCCGGCTCGGGACCACCACGCGCGACTCCGATCTCGCTGCATTCCCGCATCCGGCTTCGGTGGAGCTGACGGTGCGTCTCGACGACGGGCTTTCGCTCAGCCTCGAGACCCGCAATCGCGGGGACGCGCCGTTCGCCCTGACGCAGGCGCTCCACACTTATTTCCGCGTTTCGGACATCGCATCGGTGTCGGTCTCGGGGCTCGACGGCGCGACGTATCTCGACAAGCTGCAGGACTTTCAGCGGATGGCGCAGGCTGGGGCCATCACCTTCGGCGGCGAGGTCGACCGCATCTACGTCGGTGAGACCTCGCGCATCGTGCTCGAGGTTACCGGTCTCGATCGCCGGCTCCTCATCGAGAGCCGCGGCAGCCGCAGCGCCGTCGTCTGGAACCCGTGGACCGACAAGACCGCGCGCCTCGGCGACATGGGTTCGCCGGACGCGTTCCGGCAGATGGTCTGCATCGAGACGGCGAACGCGGGCGACGACGTCGTCACCATCCCGGCAGGCGGCACGCACGTTCTTTCCGCTGCCTATCGCCGCCTCGATTGAGCGTCCGCACTCCGGGTGTTGCTGGCCTCCGTCGACTTATCCCCGGGTCATGCCACGCATGCTAGACTATCGCGCTTCGATTTATACTGTGATTTTATCTGTCGTCATTTGAAATTATATTCGAATGATTTGTCATTGCTGTTGACATCGTCCCGGTTGTTTCGTACATTTGGAGTATAACGCGATAGTTGTTTGAGGGCCGGCCGGGTCGAGTGGACATCCCCGGAGCTCCGGTGCCCAAGCCGCGACGCTCTCTCCATTGAAGGACTGCCTCGACCGACGCCGGCCGCCCCGCGAGCCGGCGCAACGCATTGGGCGCCCCGCTGGTGACGGCCATTCCGCCTCCCCTCTCGCCGGAGCCTTCATGACCGCCAGCCGTTCGCCCGACTGGGCCGCCATCCGCCGCCGCTACGAGGAAACCGACGATGCCAGCGCCGACATTGCCGCCGCAGGCGGCATCACGCGCAAGGATCTCGCTGCCCGCGCCAAAAAGGAGACATGGCGGCGGC
>JBGSJD010000531.1:0-6737 GCA_041742195.1 Hyphomicrobiaceae bacterium | reverse complement strand
GCCGGAGCCGCCGCCGGTTTCGTTGCCGGCGAGGTCTGGCGCGGTACGGCCAGTGCGCCCGCCACCAACGCCACCGCCCCCTCGCCCCCGATCGAAATCCCGGCATCCCGGGCTCCCACGCCGGCGCCGCCGCCCGACCTGGAATTGACGGTCCACGGCCTGATCGATGCCCTCCCGGTTCCCGCGATCGTCGTCTACGAGGCCTTCGTTGTGCGCCACGCCAATCGCCCCGCCCGCGATGTGTTCACGGCACTCCGCCAGGGCGGACCGGTTGCCCTGGCGACCCGGGCACCCGAATTCGCCCGTGCCATTGAGTCGGTGCTGACCGAAGGCAAGACGGAGCGGGTCGTGTTGCACGAGCGCGTTCCCGTCGAGCGGCGGTTGGACGCCTCGCTGTCCCCGCTCGATGACGCCGGCGGCCGTGTGGGTGCGGTACTGATCGTCCTGCACGACATTTCCGAGCGCGACCGGTTGGCCCAGATGCGCGCCGACTTCATTGCCCACGCGAGTCACGAATTGCGGACGCCTCTCGCCGCCCTGCGCGGGTTCATCGAGACGTTGCAGGGCCCGGCCCGCAACGATGCCGTGGCCAGGGAGCGCTTCCTCGGCATCATGGGGTCCGAATCGCAGCGGATGTCCCGCCTCCTTGACGATCTCTTGTCGCTGAGCCGCGTCGAGATGCGGGCCCATCTGCCGCCGACCGGCGAGGTGGAAATCGTTGAGACGGTCCGCGAGGTGATCGAGAGCCTCGCCCAGATCGCGACGTCCCAGGGTACTGAAGTGACGCTCGACGCGCCCGAGGGCACCCGCGTGATCCGCGGCGACCAGGACGAAATCGTCCAAGTCTTCGTCAATCTGATCCAGAACGCGATCAAGTACGGCAACAAGGGCGGCCACGTGCACGTCGCGGTCTCGGACATCCGCTCCGGAGCGTCGGCCTGGGTTCGGGTGGCCGTGACGGACGACGGCCCGGGCATCGCCGAAGAGCATATCCCCCGTCTCGTGGAGCGATTTTATCGGGTCGATGACAAGTCGAGCCGCGAAAAGGGCGGCACAGGGCTGGGGCTGGCCATCGTCAAACACGTGGTGACACGTCATCAGGGCGAGCTGCGGATCGACTCGCGGCTCGGCGTCGGCTCGACCTTCGCTGTCGAGCTTCCCCTGAGGGAATCGGAATAGAATATATAAATCATATAATTGACATGTCACAATTCGGTTGTGACGAATGACTAGAACGTGACGACGGATTTCGCCGTCGCGCCGACCGCCTGCAGAGGGACCCGCTCATGGAGCATACCGTCAAGTCGTACGAGGCCGAGTTGGTGCAGCTTGACCAGAAGCTGTCCCAGATGGGCGGCCTGGTTGAACGGCTTCTCGGGGATGCATTCGCGTCGCTCGAGCGCCGCGATCCCCGTCTCGCCTCCGAAGCCATAGCGGCCGATCAGGCCATCGACTCGCTCCAGAAGGAGATCGAGGAACTGGCGATCAGCATGATCGCCCGCCGTCAGCCGATGGCGCAGGATCTGCGCATGATCGTGTCGACCTTGAAGGTTGCCGGCGATCTCGAGCGGATCGGCGACCTCGCCAAGAACATCGCCAAGCGCTCGCTGGCGGTTGCCTCCGAATCGCGTCCTCAATCGCTGATCCTCGGCCTTCGCCACATGGCCGACCTGGCCATGAGCAGCCTGAAGAACGTCCTCGATGCCTACATGTCGCGCGATGACGAGAAGGCGCTGAAGGTCTGGCGCGCCGATACCGACATCGACGCACTCTACAATTCCGTGTTCCGCGAGCTTCTCACCTACATGATGGAAGACCCGCGCAACATCGGCCTCTGCACCCACCTTCTCTTCGGCGCGAAGAACATCGAGCGCATCGGAGATCACGCGACGAACATCGCCGAGACCGTCCACTACATGGTCCGCGGCAAGCCTCTGGTCGACGACCGTCCGAAGGGTGACAAGACCAGCGTCACGTTGATCGACAACGATCCCGGTGAGCGGAACTGAGGGCTTTCAGCAATGCCGGCGCGGGTACTGATAGTCGAGGACGACGAGGCGCTCATCACGCTGCTGAGCTACAACCTGGAGTCGGAGGGATATTCCGTCCATGTCGCTCGGACGGGGGAAGAGGCGCGGATCGCCCTCGATGAAGACCCGTTCGATATCATGATCCTCGACTGGATGCTGCCGCACGGGGCGTCGGGCATCGAGATCTGCCGGCAGGTGCGCGCGAAGCCTGAAACCAAGGGGCTTCCGGTCATAATGCTGACGGCGCGGGGCGAGGAATCGGACCGCATTCGTGGCCTGACAACGGGGGCCGACGACTACGTCGTGAAGCCGTTCTCCGTGGCCGAGTTGTCCGCCCGCGTCGAGGCCCTTCTCCGTCGCTCTGCGCCGGAGAGGATCGCGAACGAGATCCAGGTTGGTGGCGTCCGCCTCGACCGCAATGCCCACCGCGTGACCCGGAACGGTCGCGAGGTGCGTCTCGGGCCGACTGAATATCGCCTGCTCGAGGTGTTCCTCGAAAGTGCCGGTCGTGTCCTGTCGCGTCCCCAGCTTCTCGATGCGGTGTGGGGCCGTGATGGCGAGATCGACGAGCGCACCGTCGACGTGCACGTCGGTCGGCTCCGGAAGGCGCTGATCCGGGGCAACGAAGCCGATCCCATCCGGACGGTCCGCGGTGCGGGCTATGTCCTCGAGAAAGACCAGTCGCTGGTCTAGGCGACGGCGCTGTCCGGTTGCGCGATGGCGCTGCTCAGGCGATCTCTGCCAGCAGACACTTGAGAACACCATAGTCGTACTGCCCGTCGAGAGCCGCATGCGCCGGCCCGAGCCGGCCGCTATCCACGGTGCCGAGCCGCTCGAACACCGCGAGGATCTCGTCCACCTCCGCCTCGTCGAGCCCGATCACGTCGCGCGCCTCGACGAGCCCGGCCTCGATCGCCTCCGCGAAATGCCCGAGCACCGTCGAAACGTCGATTCCGCGGCGGGTCGCGATGGCAGCGGCATCGAGCCCTTCGAGATGCAGCGCGAGCGTCTGGTTGATGGTCCCCGAGAGGCGGTTGGCGAGTATCGGGTGCTTGCGGAACTGACCGATCGTCTCGAGGAACGCGGCGCCATAGCGCGCGATCTTGCGTGCGCCGAGCCCAATGATATCGCCGAGTTCGCCCTCGGACTGTGGTCGCTTGGCGGCGAGTTCCGCGAGCGTCCGGTCGTGACAGATGACGTAGGGCGGCAGGTTCGCTTCCCCGGCGAGGCGCAGCCGCAGGGACTTCAAGGCCTGGAACAGGGCTTGATCGCCATCCGGCACGCGAAGCGTCGCGCCGCTGCTCCCAGCCCGCTCGCTGCGTCCCTTGCGGCCGCCGTCCTGCTGCGCGAGGGCAGCCTTGCGCATCCGGAACATCGTCTCGCCGCGCAGCAATGGGCGTGCAGCCTCCGTGAGCGCCAGTGAGCCATGCCCCTCGTCGTCGACCGTCAGATAGCCATTCGCAACGAGTTGCCGGAACAGCGATCGCCAGTCGGCCTGCGCCACGTCGCTGCCGCATCCGAAGACGGAAAGCTTGTCATGGCCGTTGCGACCGATCCGCTCGTCGGCTTTCCCCGTGAGCACGTCCGTCACGTAGCCGAAGCCGAACCTCTGGCCTGTCCGGTAGACTGCCGAAAGCGCCTTCCGCGCCAGCTCGGTCGCATCGATCGTCGCCGGCGGCGTGAGGCAGTTGTCGCAGTTGCCGCAGGGCTCGGCGCGCGCTTCTCCGAAATAGGCGAGCAGCGCCTGCCGCCGGCAACCGGCCATCTCCGCAAGTCCGATCAGCGCATCGAGCTTCTGCCGTTGCACGGTCTTGTGCGCCTCGTTCGCCTCCGACTGGGCGAGCCATTGCCGCTGCGTGACGATGTCTTGCAGGCCGTAGGCCATCCACGCGTTGGCGGGCTCGCCGTCGCGCCCGGCGCGGCCGGTCTCCTGATAGTAGGCCTCGATCGATTTCGGCAGGTTGAGATGGGCGACGAACCGCACGTCCGGCTTGTCGATCCCCATGCCGAAGGCGATGGTGGCGACGACGATCAGGCCCTCTTCCTTGAGAAAACGCTGCTGCGCGGCCCGCCGTTCGTCCGCCCCCATGCCGCCATGGTAGGCGACGGCTTGCCGCCCCTTGCGCCCGAGCCATTGGGCGGTCTCCTCGACGGATTTCCGCGTCAGGCAGTAGACGACGCCTGAATCTGTCGCGTGCTCGGACGAAATGAACTGCCAGAGCCGCTCCCGTGCCCCCATCGAGCCCATCTCGGCGATGGTGTAGCGGATGTTGGGGCGATCGAAGCTCGACACGAAGCATTGCGCACCGTCGAGGCGCAGTTCGTGGGCGATCTCCTCCCGCGTCCGCTGATCGGCCGTCGCAGTCAGCGCGATGCGCGGCACGGTCGGGAAGCGATCGGCCAGCAGGCCGAGGCGTCGATATTCTGGCCGGAAGTCATGCCCCCACTGCGAGACGCAATGCGCCTCGTCGATGGCGATCACCGAGAGGTTCGCCTTGGCGAGCATGTCGAGCGTGCGATCCTGAACGAGCCGCTCCGGCGCCACATAGAGGAGGTCGAGGTCCCCGCTCGCGAGCGCGCTCTCGACTTCGCGCTGGGCCTTCCACTCGAGCGAGGAATTGAGGAACGCCGCCCGCACGCCGACTTCCTTCAGCGCGTCGACCTGATCCTGCATCAGCGCGATGAGCGGCGACACGACAATGCCGATGCCGGGTCTGACGAGCGCCGGGATCTGGTAGCAGAGTGACTTGCCGCCACCCGTCGGCATCAGGACGAGCGCATCTCGGCCGGACAGCAACGTCTCGATGATGGCCGCCTGCTCGAGCCGGAACTTCTTGTAGCCGAACACCCGCTCAAGCGTGTCGACGGCATCGGCCATCGAGCCCGTTTTGGCGGTGCTGTGCTGGATCGCAAGAGCGGTCGCGCGGCGAGGGGCCATGACGGTCCGGGGCTGGAGCGGCGGAAGGGATCGACCGCTGACACTAGGGTGATTCGCGACCCACACCGTGACGCCGGGGCACAACAGTCGTGGACAGTTCTTGGACAGCGCGGCGCGCAGGTGTCACGCCGTCGGCGTTTCCCGAGGCTCCGTCTCGCGCATGGCAGGCCGGCGGGAGAACTCGGCGTACCACGCAGCGATACGCGGCCGGCCCGGCTTGAAATCAAAGAGCCACTCCCGCCAGTCCTGATAGCCGAGCGCCACCCCGGCCGTGATCTGGGCGAGATCCACATCGCCCGCGAGGTGGCCGACGTCCGCCTCGAGCGCATCGAGGCAGCGGGCGATGCGCTCACGCTGCTTTGCAAGGAAGCTCTCCGATCGAACCTCTGTCGGCCGCAGCATCTCGGCGCGCATGGCGATCTGTGCTTCCAGAATGCCGTCAGCGACGGCGTAGATAGACCACATCCGCCAGCGGGCGGTGTGGTCGCTCGGAATCAGGGTCTTGGGTCGGGCGACCTCGTCGAGATGCAGGCAGATCAGCGTGGAGCAGCCGAGCGGAATGCCCTCGTCTGTGACGAGCGTCGGGATGCGCGCCACCGGATTGGCCTCGGCGAGCCCCGGCGTGAAAGCCGGCGTCCGGTAGCCCCAGTCGAGCGTCCAGGTGGTCGGCCGGATCTCGATCCGGTCCCACAATCCGAGTTCGCGGGCCGCGATCGAGACTTTCCGGGTGAAGGGCGAGGCAGGCGTCCAGAAAAGCTGCATGGCGGGGTCCGGCGGTTCGGGGAGGGGAGGTTCGTCGGCGACGGCCGACTTGACGGAGCGCCATTGTCGCCGGATCGTTCGTCCGAGGAAACCCCGAACCGAAGGCTTGAGCGATGCACATCGACATCGAGGCCCTGCGCCGGCACATCGGCGCCCGCATGGAGGAGCACGACACGGCGACGGCAGCTCCGCTCGCCATGCTGGCAGCCACGTTCGATCGCCCCGAGCGCGCGCCCTCGGACGGCGAGCCCATCCCGCCCGGCTGGCACATCGGTTATTTCCTGAACATGGCGCCGCAGGCGTCTCTCGCGGTGGATGGCCTGCCGGCATCGAGCGGCGTTCTGCCGAAGATCCCGCTGCCCCGCCGAATGTATGCCGGCTGCCGCCTGACGTTCCATGACGACATTCGCGTCGGGGAGAAGCTCGTCCGCGAGACGACGCTCAGCGACCTGCAGGCCCGCGAGGGCAGCACCGGGACCCTGATCTTCACCACCCAGACCCGCCGCATCTCGACGCCGCGCGGCCTCGCCGTCACCGAGGATTACGAGACGGCCTTCCGCGAAGAGGTGCAGGAGGGCGCGAAGAGCGGCATCCCGAAGCGTGAGGAGCCGCCCACCGGCCTCGTCTGGCGGAAGACGGTGCGCACCACGCCGGTCTCGCTGTTTCGCTTTTCCGCGATCACCTTCAACCCGCACCGCATCCACTACGACACGCCCTACGCGACCAGCGTCGAAGGCTATCCCGGGCTGGTCGTGCATGGCCCCTATTCGCAGCACTGCCTCATCGATTTCCTGCGCGACAACACCCCCGGAAGAAGCCTCGCCACCTTCCGCATGCGGGCCCGCGCGCCGCTGTTCGACAACGAGCCGTTCGAACTCGTCGGCCGCCCCGGTGAGGACGGCAAGAGCGCCGAGGCCTGGGCCGTGACCCCGCAAGGCACCGTCGCGATGCAAGTAACGGCGACATTCCGATGAGCGGACGCACCTGCGACGTCGTCGTCATCGGCG
>JBGSJD010000530.1:0-2061 GCA_041742195.1 Hyphomicrobiaceae bacterium | reverse complement strand
GCCGATGCACTGGCGCTGATGGGGCGGCGCTATGGCTCGCCCGACGCGGTGGCGCTTGCCGGACGCTGGATGGCCCGCATCACGCGAGCGGCTTACCTCGCCTCCAGCCGGCTCGCCACCGAGAAGGGCGCCTTCCTATTGTGTGACACCGAGCAGTTGCTGGCCCGCCCGTTCATCAGGGCACTCGACGACGACGTACGCGCCGAGATCGCCCGTCACGGACTGCGCAACGGCTGCCTGACGTCGATCGCACCGACCGGCACCATCTCGCTCGTTGCCGGCAACGTATCGAGCGGCATCGAGCCGATCTTCGACCTCGGCTATACGCGGCGCATCCGCACCACCGGAGACGCCTACCGGGAAGAGACCGTCGAGGACTACGCCTACCGTCATTTCCGGTCGACGTTCGGGGCTTCGGCGGCACTGCCCGCGGCCTTCGTCACCGCGGCGGCGCTGACGCCATCCGAGCATCTCGCGATGCAGGCGGCGGTGCAGGACCATGTCGACAGCTCGATCTCGAAGACCATCAACTGCCCGGCCGACATCGATTTCGAGGTGTTCAAGTCGGTCTACGACGAGGCGTTCGATCGCGGCCTCAAAGGCTGCACGACCTTTCGCCCCAACGCCGTGACGGGATCGGTGCTCGCATCGCCCGTCAGCGGCAGCGGAGACGACGAGGCTCCTGCACGAAGCCTCGTGCCCGGCCAGAGCCTTGCGCCTCCCCGTCAGCCGGTCACCGGCGCAGCGGGCGTCGACAAGCGGACCGACGATGGCGGCGTCGTCTACATGGCGAAACCGCTCGAGCGGGAGCCGGTGCTCGCAGGCTACACCTACAAGCTCAAGTGGGCCGGGAGCGATCACGCGATCTACGTGACAATCAACGACATCGAGCGGGACGGCAGACGGCGGCCGTTCGAGATCTTCATCAACACCAAGAACCTCGAGCACTATGCTTGGACGGTGGCGCTGACTCGCATGATCAGCGCCGTCTTCCGCCGCGGCGGAGACGTGTCGTTCGTCGTGGAGGAACTGAAGGCCGTGTTCGATCCGCAGGGCGGGCAGTGGATGGACGGCCGCTATGTCCCGAGCCTGATGGCGGCGATCGGGGAGATCATCGAGACGCACCTGAAACGGATCGGCTTCCTGCAGACGATCGACGGGGCGGACGGGCTTGGCGGCGCCGGGTCCGCCATCGCTGCGGATGCAGCCGGTGGCCGGACGGGCAAGCGCTGTCCGAAGTGCCCGCAAGGATCGCTGGTGCTGCAGTCGGGATGCTGGGTTTGCCGCTCATGCGGCTATGCAAAGTGCGGCTAGTGTCCCGATCGCAAAGTTCGTCTCATTCTTTGGCGGGCTCAAAACGAACTTTGCGATCAGAGGGACACTAGAAAAAACATTAGCTTAGTGTGGCGTCATGCTTGGAAGTCCGCTTTCAGAGGGTGCCGAAGGAATGAAGCGGACTTCCAAGCCGCCACACTAGGTCCGCGGCGCGCTCCCTCGTGCCCCGGGCGTCTCCACCATGGCGGTGTGGCGCGACTTGGCGAAAATCCTGGTCCGGATTGTCCGTGTCGACCGGCGGGATCATGGCCGGCGCCGCCTTGGCCGCATCGCGGGCTGGGCTTCGCGGTGGGCCGGCCGATCCGATGGGGACCTGCTAACCTTTCTGCCGTTTTGCAGCTCGTTCCGGCCCGGTCGCGTGGCAGCATCGGTTTTCGGCGGGCGTGCCATGTCTCGCCAAACCCGGACCCGCCGGTCCTTGGGTGACGCGAGGCGCGCCACGACCATTCCATCCCGCAGCCGAACCGTTTCCAGCCGCCCTCGTACTGACGTCGCCTGCTCGCTCGGAAGACTTTCGCGCCGATGCCCTCACCTCGTACCGCCATCAGCCCTCAAATCGCGCCGCCAGCCCCGACGGAGCAGGCGCCGTCGTTCCTGCAGCCACTTGGCCTCGCCGACTGGCGTCTCGATGGGGTGGGTGTGTTTCGCCTGGTGGCCTACCGGTTGACCGGCTGCCCGCAAATCGGCCCCGGCCGCTACCTCCTCGTCCGGCGCGACGCCGACGGC
>JBGSJD010000529.1:0-4978 GCA_041742195.1 Hyphomicrobiaceae bacterium | reverse complement strand
CCGCGTGCGCGCCCATCTCTGATGCGGCAGCCCGGCGCGACGGCCGACCACCGCTGAGCGGGCGCGGCTGGCGATCGCTTTCGGGCGGAGCGGCTGCCTGAAAAGCCGTCATCGCAGTTGCGTGAGGGTCGCTCCGCGCCTAGGGTCGCGCGGATGTGAGACCGTCGGTGGCCATAGGCTCGGCCAGCCGACCGTCCGAGCCTCGAACGCAATCGACCCGACCCATGAACTCTGTGGCTGACATCGATGTGCCGGACCTCGGCACCGTCATCGCGTCGCTCGATGGGATCCCGCGCGGCAGCCGTGTCGTTGCGGCCATGTCGGGTGGGGTCGACAGCTCGGTCGTGGCCGTTCTCCTGCGCCGTCTCGGCTACGACGTCGTCGGCATCACGCTCCAGCTCTACGATCATGGCGCCGCCGTCCAGCGCAAGGGCGCTTGCTGCGCCGGCCAGGACATCCATGACGCGCGATCCGTCGCCGAGGCGATCGGCATCCCGCATTTCGTGTTCGACTATGAAAGCCGCTTCCGCACGGCGGTGATCGACGAATTCGCCGATAGCTACCTGCGCGGCGAAACGCCGATCCCCTGCGTCGCCTGCAATCAGGACGTGAAGTTCGGCGATCTGGCGGCAGCCGCCCGCAAGCTCGATGCCGCGGCGCTCGTGACCGGTCATTATATCCGCTGGCGGCGGGTCGAAGGCCGGCCGGCACTCTTCCGTGCTGCCGACAGTGACCGCGATCAGAGCTATTTTCTGTTCGCGACGCGCGCCGCTGATCTCGAGTTCGTTCGCTTTCCGCTCGGTGGCCTGGGCAAGGACAGCGTGCGTCGGCTTGCCGCCGAGGCAGGTCTCGAAGTGGCGGCGAAGCCGGATAGCCAGGACATCTGCTTCGTACCCGGCGGCCGCTATGCCGACGTCATCGAACGCCTGCGCCCTGGTGCTGCGGAGCCGGGCGACATCGTTTACGTCGATGGTCGAACGCTCGGAACACACAAGGGAATTCTGCATTTCACCGTCGGCCAGAGACGCGGCATCGGTGTCGCGACGGGCGACGCGCTCTACGTCGTCGCGCTCGATGCCGTGCGTCGGCGCGTCATCGTCGGCCCGCGCGAGAGCCTCCTGACGCGACGAATTCGCCTGCGGGACTTCAATTGGCTGGGGGATGGCTTATTTGACAGGTTTGTGTCAGAGGCCCGCCCGGTGTATGCCCGTGTGCGTTCGTCGCAACCGCCGCGCCTTGCTCGTGTCGAAAGGCATGCGGACGGTGTGGAGGTGGTTCTGGCGGACGGGGAGTACGGCGTAGCGCGCGGCCAGGCCTGTGTCCTCTACGACGAGGACGGCGCCGGCAGCCGGATGTTGGGCGGGGGATGGATCGATCGTACGGTCGCATCGGTTCCACTGCCGCATGGGTTTGGGGATGACAGCACGGGCCAAGGCCCTGCTGACGTGCGATGAGGGGGCCTTCGGCCTCGTGAGTGACGACAGGCGCTGGCTCCGTTCGGACGTCAGCGGGCCTGCGGCGTGGGATGATGGAGGACGCATGAGTTTGTCGACGCGAGACGGCAGCCGTGGACTGCCGGGCCTTCTGGGGCGCGCGATGCTTGGGCAGCGCAACCGGCCGGCACACCGTCTCGACGAGGCGAAGGTGGTGGATGCGTATCGCCGCTGGGCCCCCGTCTATGACAATACGTTCGGCCGCATCACGACCGAGGGCCGCCGTCAGGCGGTCGAGTACGTGAACCTCTCCTCCGGCAAGGTGCTGGAACTCGGGGTCGGTACGGGGCTCTCCCTCTCGAACTACAAGCCGGACCTCGAGATCGTCGGCATCGACATCTCGCCCGACATGCTGGAGCGCGCACGCGAGCGCGTCGCGGCCGATGGGCTCGAGAACGTCGCCGGTCTGCACGAGATGGACGCCGCCGCGCTGGATTTCCCCGATGCGTCGTTCGATACCGTCGTCGCCATGTACGTGATGACGGTGGTCCCCGACCCCGTGGCCGTGATGCGCGAGGTCTCTCGCGTCTGCAAGCCCGGTGGGCAGGTGCTCCTGCTCAATCATTTCAGTGAGGAGAGCGGTGTCCGTGGCTGGGTCGAGCGCCGCATGGCGCCGTTCGCCTCGAAGCTTGGTTGGCATCCGGTTTTCGATGTCGACAGGGTCATGGTCTGCGACGACCTCGTCGAGACCAGCCGCATGACGCTGCGCCCGATGGGTCTGTTCACGCTGCTGCGGTTCCAGAAGAAGGCCGCCGCGGCATAAGGTGCTGGGTCTGACGGCCATGCGCCGTCGGACGTCGTCTGAACCGTGGCGGAGCGACGCTGGAAAGGCGCTGACGTGCAGGTGGCCTCCCTCGTCGCTTCGGTGCGCAAGCCGTCGTTCCAGGTGGTCGCCGGTCTCGGCACCACCCAGATCATCGGGTGGGGTACGTCGTTCTCGGCGCTTCCCATCTTCGGAACGCCCATCGCCAACGATCTTGGCCTTGCGCGCGAGTGGGTCTTCGGCGGCATCACGGTGATGCTGTTGACGTCCGCGCTCGTCGCGCCACGCACGGGCAAGCTGGTCGACCGCCTCGGCGCGCGTCCGGTGATGGTTGTCGGCTCGCTCATTGCCGCCGCCGCGATGCTCGTGCAGAGCTTCGCTTTCGATCTCGTCACCTACATGATCGGCTGGATGATCGTCGGCATTGCAACGCCGATGATGCTGGGCAATGCGGCGATGCCGGGGCTCGTCCAGGTCGTCGGCTCCAATGCGCGCCAGGCGATCACCAGCCTCATGCTGCTGTCTGGATTGACGGGCACCATCTTCTTGCCATTGAACGCGTGGCTGCTCGGCTATGGCGGCTGGCGCTGGGCCTATCTTGTCTTCGCCGTCCTCCATATCGGCATCTGCGCGCCGCTCCACTGGCTCGTTCTGAGGCCGCGCCAGGCCGCCGCCGAGCCGCCGGCTCGGACGTCCGGCGAGCGTCCGACGACGAAGCAGTTCCCACCCGAAGGCGTCCTTGATCCGGCCCAGCGGCGCCGGGCCTTCATCCTGCTGGCCATCTGGCTCTGCACCGAAGGCTTCATCACCTGGGGCCTCTACCTGCAGGTGATCGACATCTTCCAGGCCTCCGGCCTCACAATGGCTCAGGCCATCGGTCTGTGGGCGATCGTCGGGCCCTGTCAGGCGCTCGCGCGTCTCGGCGAACTCATTAGCGGCGGCCGCCACTCGATCCTGACGACGACGCTCCTGTCGTCGCTGTTCGTCAGCGCCTCCTTCGCCGCGCTGCTGCCACTCGGCATCTCGTTTTCGACCGCCGTCATGTTCTGTATCCTGATGGGCCTCGGCCATGGCCTCTTCGCCGTGGCCCGCAACACGCTGCCGCTCGCGCTCTTCGGATCGAAGGAGTTCGGGACCTACATGGGCCTCCTGTCGGTGCCCCAGAGCATCGTCAACGCCGCCGCGCCGATCGCCTTTGCGGCGGTCATTTCGCGCATGTCGCCCCCGGACGCGATGTGGATTGGTGCGGTCAGCGCCTGGATCGGGACCGTCTCGGTCTACTTCCTCGTGAGCTACTGCCGGCGCTCGATGGCCTCTAAGGGGATCGACCTGTGACGTCCGGCGCATCTCCCGCAACAGGCCTCCTCGTCGCGGATCTCGTCCGTCCCGGCGACACGCTGATGTGGGGTGCCGGCCAGTCCGAGCCCGTCGCGTTGCTCGAGCGCCTCAACGGCGAGATCGACAGCCTGCCGGACGACTGTCGCGCAATCCTCGGCTTCACCCTGACCGAAACCCTCGACGCTCGGCGCTTCTCAGCCCGCGTCGCTGTCCGTGCGTTCGGCGGTGCTGGGACGACGCGGCGCTTCCAGGACCTCGGCAACCTCGACGCCCTGCCGATGAACTACTCGGCCATTCCAGAAGCCATCCGTCGCCGCACGTTGCCCGTGGACATCGCGCTGGCGACGCTTGCCCCGGACGGCGCCGGCTACAACCTCGGCATCCTCGCCGATTACATCGCCGATGCGATTGCAGCCGCGCGTGTGGTGGTCGCCGAGATCAACGACCGCATGCCGGTGACGTTCGGCGATACCTCCGTTGCGCCCGACCGCATCACGCGGAGCGTGCACGTCTCGCGCCCACCGGTCGAGATGCCGGTCCCCGCCATCGGTGACGTGGAACGGGAGATCGGCCGCCTCGTCGCGACACTGGTGCCCGATGGCGCCACCATCGAGGTCGGCCTCGGCGCGATCCCGGAGGCCGCGCTTGCAGCACTCGTCGACAAGCGCGATCTCGGCGTCCACACCGGCACCATGGGTGACGGCATCGTGGCCCTCATCGAGGCAGGCGCCATCACCAATGCGCGAAAGCCCGTCGACACCGGATTGACCGTCACCGCCGGAATTCTCGGCACCGAGCGGGCCTATCGCTGGGCGCATCGCAACGATCGGCTTCGGGTCCGCTCCCCGCGCCATACGCACAACGTCGCGGTCATGGCCGCACTGCCGGACTTCATCGGCATCAATACGGCCCTCGAGGTCGACCTCACGGGACAGATGAATGCCGAGACGGCGGGTGGCCGGTCCATCGGCATGATCGGCGGCCACGCGGATTTCATGCGCGGCTGCCAGTTGTCTGCGGGCGGTCTGGGGATAGTGGCGCTGCCCTCCACGGCGCGCGGCGGCAAGGTCTCCCGCATCGTGCCCCGCCTCGGGGATGGCGTCGTCACCACCGCGCGCGGCGAGGCCGGCGTCGTGATCACCGAGTATGGCATTGCGGATCTGCGTGCGAAATCTGTGGGCGAGCGGGCGCGCGCCTTGAGCGCGATCGCTCACCCGGATTTCCGCCGAGGCCTGCTCGAAGCGTCGGACGCGCTCGTCTGATGTCGGCCGGGCCAACCGAAGCGGCGATCGGGACGCGCCTGAGGCGCATCCCGACCCGATAAACTCACATCGTCGGCCGCGTTACGGGCAGAACCACACCGGCCCGACCACCACGCATCCGC
>JBGSJD010000528.1:0-4615 GCA_041742195.1 Hyphomicrobiaceae bacterium | reverse complement strand
TCCCGCGCGAGGCCCGCGCGCATGTCGTGGCCTTCTCGTTCGGCGCCCACGTCTCGACGCACGCGCTGCTGCACCTGCAGGACCACGTCGCGGACTTCACGCTGACCGGCGCCGCAGCGCTGGGCCTGCCGCAGGGTCCCGGCAAGGAGTTCCCGCGCGAGATGGAGGGCATGACCGACGACGAGCGGATGGAGGTGCATCGCGCGCTGCTCGAACTGCTGATGTTCAAGGGCCCGGCCCGCATCGACCCACTGGCCGTCTATCTGCAGTCCGAGAACATCCGCCGCGCGCGGTTCCGGTCGCGTCCGTTCGCCCGCATCCCCGAGATCGCCCAGAATTTGCCCGACGTCCAAATTCCGGTGAAGGCGGTCTGGGGCGGTGACGACCAGACGGCCTGGCCGTCGGTGGAGGCCCGCTACGACGTCATCCGACAGGGCCATCCCGAGCTGATCACCCGCACGGTGCCCGATGCAGGCCATTGGGTGATGTACGAGCAGCCGGCGGCCTACAACGCAGCGCTCGCCGAAGTTCTGGGCGCCTGAGCGGACCTCCGGGCACGCCACGGGCAACGGCCCCTTGAAATCCTCTCCGCGGCGACCAAATCAAAGGCTGTGCGCGCCACCTGGTGGGCGCACGTCACGGGCCGGGCCCCGCTTGGGGCCGGCTTTTCATCACGTCGCTTCTCTAGGAGGATGTGCAATGCGACCCTTTGATTTTGCTCCGCTCTATCGCTCGACCGTTGGCTTCGATCGCCTCGTCCAGCTGCTCGACAGCGTCTCCAGTGGCGAGACCGAGTCGGCCGCTTACCCCCCCTACAACATTGAGCGGATGGGCGACAATCAGTACCGGATCACCATGGCCGTGGCCGGCTTCACGCAGGACGACATCAAGATCGAGATGAAGGAGCAGTCGCTCACGATCAAGGGTGAGAAGAAGCCGGAGGAGAAGGAGCGCCAGTTCCTGCACCGCGGCATCGCCACCCGGGCGTTCGAGCGTCGCTTCCAGCTCGCCGACCATGTCGAGGTCACCGGCGCGGACATGAAGGACGGCCTGCTCCACGTCGAGCTGGTGCGAAATGTGCCGGAGCGGCTGAAGCCGCGCACGATCGCGATTGGCGGAACTGCCCCGAAGCAGATCGAGGCGCAGCCGTCGGCCTGACGTAAATCCACGAGTTTGTCGGCCGGGGCCATCGTGTCCCGGTCGACGTTAAGGCGGCCCGGTCACTCCGGCGCCGCCTGTGGGCTTTGTAGGGTCGGGTGTCGCCCGCCTCAGTCTTTGCGATGGATTTTGGCGCCCGTGCGCGCCTGCAACGCTTCGAAGGTGATTTCCGGCGTCATCGAGACGAGTTCGAACCCGCGGGCCGTGATGTCGATCACCGCGAGATTGGTGTAGACGCGCTTCACGACGCCCGGCGCCGTCAACGGCATGGTGCACGCCTCGAGCAGCTTGGGCCGCCCGTCCTTCGACGTGTGGTCCATGATCAGCCAGATCCGCTTGGCGCCGACGGCGAGATCCATCGCTCCGCCGACGGCGGGCACCGACTTCAGCGACGTGGTCCAGTTGGCGAAATCGCCGTTGGCCGCGACTTCGAACGAGCCCAGCACGCAAAGATCGAGATGCCCGCCGCGGATCATCGCGAAGCTGTCGGCGTGACCGACGATCGACGCGCCCGTCTTGAGTGTCACGTTCTGTTTGCCGGCATTGACGATCCAGGGATCGAACGTCCGCTTCGTCTGCAGCGGACCCATGCCGAGGATACCGTTCTCCGACTGGAGGACCACCTCGCGATCGGCGGGAACGAAATCCGAGACCAACAGAGGGATGCCGATCCCGAGATTGACGTACCAGCCCTCTGGGATGTCCTCGGCAAGGCGTTTCGCCATGTCCCGCCGGCTCCATCCCTTGATGTTGTCGGCGGTCGGTGTGGATGCAGTCGCTGTTGCAGTCATGTGGAGGAGCCTCCTCGAAGTCTCTCGTCCTCCCGTCATCCCCGCGATGGCGAGGCCTGACGCAAGGTCATTCACAAGCGTTGTCAGTCCGCCAGCGGTGCAGCGGCCGGCGGATCGCCGTAAGGCACGTGGATGACGCGATCGACATAGATGCCGGGTGTATGGATGTCGTCGGGGCCGAGGTCGCCAAGCTCCACGAGATGCTGGCTCTGGACAATCGTGAGATCGGCGGCCGTGGCCATCGGCTGGTTGAAGTTTCGCCCGCTCGTCCGGTAGCGAAGGTTGCCCCACCGGTCGGCCTGCCAGCATTCGACCAGCGCCACGTCGGCCTTGATCGCCTCCTCGAGGATGTACTTTCGGCCCTTGAACTCCCGCACTTCCTTGCCTTCGCCGATGTAGGTGCCGTAGGCCGTGGCCGTGTAGAACGCGGGGATACCGGCGCCGCCGGCCCGGATGCGCTCGGCGAGCGTACCCTGCGCGACGAGTTCCAGCTCGAGTTTGCCGGCATTGTGCAATTCCTCGAACACGACCGACCCGGCGCTCCTCGGGAACGAGCAGACGATCCGGCGCACCCGTCCCATATCCATCAGTCGCGCGATGCCCGTCTCTCGCCCGGACCCCGCGTTGTTGGCGACGATGGTGAGGTCCTTGGCCCCCTGCTCGGTCAGCGCGTCGAGCAGATGATTGGGCTGCCCGACGGCGCCGAAACCACCGATCAGCACGGTCGAGCCGTCCTTGATGCCGGCCATGGCGTCGGCGAACGATTGTACGATTTTGTTGATGGCCATCGGGGATCTGTGAACCTTGCGAGGGGGTGTGGATCAGAAATGCTAGTCTTGGCTGCCCCGGCCTGAAACGCAACCTCCGGCCGGGCGGCGTTCCGGCTTAGGCGACGCGCACCAGTTTGGGCGGCGCGCCCTTGCCGCGCACTTCCGCTTCCTCGATGTCGGCCGCAGCAATGGCCCGGTCGAGGGCCTCACGGAGCGCCTTGGCGCTTTCGAGCGTCAGCTCGACCGCTGCCCGCGCGCTGGGAGGAAGTCCGTCGTTGACGAAATCCAGTGTGATCACGTCGCCGAGCATGGCGTGGCGGGCGTGATCGTAGGCGACCACGGCCCGCGTGACCGGGAACCACGTCCCGTCGGCCTTGGCCATGCCCTCGGCATCCGCGATTTCGACGATGGACGTGCACATGGCCGCCTCACTTTCCGAGATGCTTGCCGAAGAACGCGAACACCTTGCTCCAGCCATCCATGGCTTGCTCGACCCGGTAGAGCGGCCGGTGCGTGTAGAAGATGCCGTGTCCCGCCCCGTCGTAGCGATGGAACTCGTAGGCCTTGCCGTGCGCCCTGAGCGCCGCTTCGTGCTCGTTCACCTGCTCGGGTGACGGCGCACGGTCCTCGTTGCCGAAGATGCCAAGGAGCGGACACGACAGGTCCTTCGTCATGTCGATCGGCGCCACCGGCGTCTTCGCGTTGAGTTCCTCTTTGCCCATGACGACGCGCCCGCCCCAAAGGTCGACGCAGGCGTCCACGTCTTTCATTTGTGAGGCATAGATCACCGCGTGCCGCCCGCCGGAGCACGAGCCGAACACGCCGACCTTGCCATTGAGCCCGGGCTGCGCCCGCATCCACGCGACCGCAGCCGCCGTGTCGCCCACCATCTGGCTATCGGCGATCCCGCCGTCGGCGCGCACCTTGGCGGCCACGTCGTCCGGATGTCCCGGGCCGGCGCGCTCGTAGAGGTTGGCGCAGATGGCGATGTAGCCGTTGTGCGCGAACTTGCGCGTCATCTCTATGTAGAGCTCGCTCCACCCCGGCAGATGATGGATCAGCACCACGCCCGGAAACGGCCCGTTGCCTTCCGGCCGCGCCGTGTAGGCCGTGATCGGTGTGCCACCGTCACCCTTGAGGGTGACGTTGCCGCAGGTCATGCCGCGATAGAAGGACATTGGTGCTTCCTCCTTGGGGGTTCGACGTGGATGGCGATCTGATCGCCGCTTGAGCGCTGTGACGGCCGTGAAGCGGGCCGCCAACCGCCGCCCTCGGTCGTCAGTATTCGATGATGGCGCGGCCCAGAATATGCCCGCAATGCAGGTCGTGACAGGCCTCGTTGATCTGCTCGAGCGCGTAGCGCCGCGTGATGAGGCGATCCAGCGGGAACTTGCCCTCCTGGTGCCAGCGCAGGAACATCGGGAAATCGCGGTCCGGAAAGCTGGCGCCGAGGCTGCCGCGATACTGGCGCTGTCCCGACGTGAACAGTGCCGGATCGATCGTGACCTTCTCCTGCGGAATGCCGACCAGCACGGCCATGCCGCCGAAGTTGTCGGCCCCGATGCCGCCCGGCCGCGTCGCCTGCAGGATCTGCTCGCACGTCTTCTGTCGGCCGATGGCGTCGAAGGCATAGTCGACCCCGCCGCTCGTCAGGTCCCGGATCGCCTCCACCGGATCGACGTTCCCGGACGCGTTGACCGTGTGTGTGGCCCCGAAAGACCGCGCAAAGGCCAGCTTGGCGTCGTCGAGATCGACGGCGATGATCGGATAGGCGCCGATGATCGCGGCTGCCTTGATGGCCGAAAGCCCCACCCCGCCGACGCCGAACACCGCGACCGACTCTCCGGCCCGAACCTGCGCGGTGTGCAGCACGGCCCCGGCGCCGGTCAGCACGGC
>JBGSJD010000527.1:0-2544 GCA_041742195.1 Hyphomicrobiaceae bacterium | reverse complement strand
ATCCGCTCGCCGAGGCGGGCGAGGCGTGCCGGCAGCACGGGGCGCTGCTGTTCGTCGATTCGACGGCGTCACTGGCCGGCAACCCGTTCGAGACGGACGGCTGGAAGATCGACATCGTCTCGTCGGGCCTGCAGAAGTGCCTGTCGGGGCCGCCCGGCATCTCGCCCGTCACGTTCAACGAGCGGGTCGCGGAGGTTCTGCGCCGGCGGCGGCACGTCGAGCAGGGTATCCGGCCACCGGATCTCGAAGATGGCAACGGTCCGATCATCCAGTCGAACTACTTCGATCTGGCGATGATCATGGAGTACTGGAGCCCGCGCGCGCTCAACCATCACACGGAAGCGGCGAGCATGCTCTACGCGGCACGAGAGTGCGCGCGCGTGGTGCTCGAGGAGGGGATCGACGCAGGCATCGCGCGGCATCGGCTGGCGTCGGGCGCGCTCCGGGCGGGGCTCGAGGCGATGGGCCTCGACTTGTTCGGCGATGCCAACCATCGGATGGCGAACGTGACGGGCGTCGTCATTCCGGCGGTTTGCGGGAACGGCGACAAGGTGCGCGGTGAGATGCTCACCGATTTCGGGATCGAGATCGGCACGTCGTTCGGGCCGCTCGCGGGGCGCATCTGGCGGATCGGGACGATGGGCCACGTCTGTCGTCGACAGAACGTGCTGCGGTGCCTCGCGTCGCTCGAGGCGGTGCTCAGGCGCAACGGCGTCACGGTGCCGGCAGGCGCGGGTGTCGATGCCGCCGCAAAGGTCTACGACGCGGCGGCCTGAAAGTCTGCCGGCGGTGACGGATCGCCCGTCACCGCCGACTTTCGGGGTTTAGAGCGCCTTGAAGTCGATGACGCTGCGCACGACCTTGCCGGCCTTCATGTTCTTGAAGCCCTCGTTGATCTCGTCGAGGGAAATGTGGGCCGAGATGAAGTCGTCGAGGTGCAGCTTGCCGCGCTTGTAGAAGTCTATCAGGCGCGGCATGTCGGTGCGGAAGCGGTTCGAGCCCATGGACGAGCCCTGGATGCGCTTTTCTCGCAGGAAGTCGGCGCCGTGGATCTCGAGATTCTGGCCGAACGGGATCATGCCGACGATCGTCGCCGTGCCGCCGTGGCGCAGCACCTTGAAGCTCTGCTCGGCGGTGAGCTTGAGCCCCAGGCACTCGATCGCATGGTGGACACCGTCCGAGGGTTTGCCGCCGAGTGCGGCACGGATCCGCTCAACCGGATCGCCGTCACGGGGATTGATCAGGTCGGTGGCGCCGATCTTGGCGGCGAGCTGCAGCTTGGCGGGATTGGTATCGACGGCAAAAATGCGGCCCGCTCCGGCGACCGCTGCTCCGTTCAGAGCGGCCATGCCAACGCCGCCGCAGCCGAAGATCGCGACGGTTTCACCGGGGGCCACCTTCGCCGTGTTCACCGCCGCGCCGAACCCGGTGATGACGCCACAGCCGATCAGCGCCGCGCGATCGAGGGGGAAGTCCTTGTCGATCTTCACCACGGCGTGCTCGTGGACGAGCATCATTTCCGCATAGCCGGACAGGTTGGCGAAGGTGTGGACCGTATTGCCGCCCTTCGAGAGACGTCGCGCCTCCCCCGGCAGCATCTTGACGCTCGTATCCGTGCAGATCACCGGCCGGCCGGACGAGCAGTTCTCGCAGGTGCCGCAGAAGACCGACAGGCACGTGATGACGTGGTCGCCCTTCTTGACGTAGTGGACCTCGGAGCCGACCTCCTCGACGACGCCGGCCGATTCATGGCCGAGCACCACGGGCAGCGGATGCGGATAGAGGCCTTCGATGAAGTGCAGGTCCGAATGGCACAGTCCGGCGAACGCCGTGCGGATCAGCACTTCGTGCGGACCTGGCTTCTTGACGTCGATCGTCTCGATCTGCAGAGGCTTGTTCACCTCGTAGAGGACCGCAGCGCGCATGGGTGTCTCCTCGCCGTTTCTCGGTTGGTCGAGCAAGACTAGGCGAGTTGGCGGCGGCTGCAAGGCCGGTTCGGCATGGGGAATGGCCCGCCGTTCACCCTGCTACGATGAAGCGCGGGATTTTGGCCCGTCGGAGCTTGCGCTCCGGCGGACGATCGCCTTTCTGGCGTGGACGACACGACATGGGAGACGACGACGATGGCACCGCGCCCGGTAATGCTCGTGATCCTCGATGGCTGGGGCTGGCGCGAGGAGAGAGCCGACAACGCGACGCGGCTCGCGCGGACGCCGAACTTCGACCGGCTGTGGGCTGCCGGGCCGCATGCGTTCCTCAAGACATCCGGGCTCGACGTCGGCCTTCCCGAGGGTCAGATGGGCAACTCGGAAGTCGGGCATCTCAATATCGGCGCCGGGCGGGTGGTGATGCAGGACCTGCCGAAAATCGACCTCGCGGCCCGGGACGGCACGCTCGAAAAGCTGATCGAGGCGAGCGGAATCGTCGCCAAGCTGAAGGCGAGCGGCGGCACCTGCCATATCGTCGGCCTGATGTCGCCGGGGGGCGTGCATTCGCATCAGTCGCATGCCGCGGCGGTCGCGCGGGCGATGGTGGCCCGCGGCG
>JBGSJD010000526.1:0-1669 GCA_041742195.1 Hyphomicrobiaceae bacterium | reverse complement strand
GGCAGCGCGGCCGACGTCGATGCAGCGGTCGCGGCGGCGCGGACCGCCTTCGACACGTTCAGCCGGACAAGCGTCGAGGACCGCATGGAGCTTCTGGGGCGGATCGCCGACGTCTACAAGAAGCGCTTCACCGAGATGGGGCAGACCATCAGCGCCGAGATGGGGGCGCCGATCTCGTTCGCCACCCGCTTCCAGGCCGGCGCCGGCATGGGGCACTTCCGCGTCGCGCGCGACCTGCTCAAGGATTTCCATTTCGTCGAGCGTGACGGGGCGACCGAGATCGTGCGCGAACCGATCGGCGTCATCGGCATGATCACGCCGTGGAACTGGCCAGCGAACCAGATCTGCTGCAAGGTTGCAGCAGCGATCGCGGCCGGCTGCACGATGGTGCTGAAGCCCTCCGAGGTGGCGCCCTATTCGGCGCTGCTCATCGCGGAAATCCTCGAGGAAGCGGGCGTGCCGAAAGGCGTGTTCAATCTCGTCAATGGTGACGCCGCCGTCGGACAGGCCATCGCCGCACATCCGGGCATCGACTGCGTCTCGTTCACGGGGTCGACGCGGGCCGGCATCGACGTCGCGGTTCGTGCGGCGCCGACCGTCAAGCGCGTCGGGCAGGAGCTCGGCGGCAAATCGGCGAACATCATTCTCGACGACGACAGTTTCGAGAAGGCGGTGGTCGAGGGCGTGAAGCTCTGCTTCCGAAATTCGGGCCAGTCGTGCAACGCGCCGACGCGGATGCTGGTGCCGCGCGCGCGCATGGCGGAAGCAGCCGCGCTCGCCAAAGGCGTGGCGGAGGCCATGAAGGTCGGCTCGCCGGCCGATGCGGCAACGGAGATGGGGCCCGTCGTCTCGGAAGTTCAGTGGTCGAAGATCCAGGCGCTGATCGAGAGCGGGGCCAAGGAGGGCGCCGAGACTGTCGCGGGTGGGCCAGGCCGGCCGGCCGGGCTCGACAAGGGCTACTACGTCAAGCCGACCGTCTTTGCCGGTGTGACGCCGGCCATGACCGTCGCACGAGAGGAGATCTTCGGGCCGGTGCTCGCGATCATGGCCTACGACAGCACGGATCAGGCCGTCGAGATCGCGAACGACCATCCGTTCGGCCTTGCGGCCTACGTCTCCGGCGCCGATGCGGCCAAGGCCACGGCTATCGCGCGCCGGCTCCGGGCGGGCATGGTGACGGTCAATCTCGCGCCGGCCGATCCGAAGGCGCCGTTCGGCGGCTATCGCCAGTCGGGCAACGGTCGCGAGTGGGGCCGTTTCGGCATCGAGGAGTACCTCGAGACCAAGGCGGTGCTGGGGGCTGCGGCCTGAGGCGCGCACGGTGGCTCGGGAGGCCGGCGTGCGCGACGACGACATCGCCATCGTGGATGCCCACCATCACCTGTGGGACCTGTCGCTCGGCGCGCAGCCATGGCTCACCGAGCCGCCGTGGATCGCCTTTCGTTATGGCGACTACGGGCTGATCCGGCGCGATTTCCTGCAGGCCGACTATCGCCGCGTGACCGGCCGGCATCGTGTCGTCGCCACGGTGACGATGGAAGCCGAATGGGCCGAGGCGCGGCTCGTCGCGGAGACGGACTGGACGTATGGGCAGCATGGGGCCGACCCGACGTTGCCGGCGGCCCATGTGGCGCGGACGTTCCTCCACGCATCCGGTGCCGCCGACGAG
>JBGSJD010000525.1:0-5784 GCA_041742195.1 Hyphomicrobiaceae bacterium | reverse complement strand
CGCTGGAGGGGCCGCACCGCAGCGATCTCGTTGTCGGACATGGCCCGAAAGGGATGCCGGCCGACGCCAGTTCGACCGGCGAGCAGAAGGCGCTCCTGATCGGCCTCGTCCTCGCGCACGCCGAGCTCCTGGCCGAGCGCCGGTCGGGCGCCGCGCCGATCCTCCTCCTCGACGAGATCGCCGCCCATCTCGACGTCCGCCGTCGCGCGGCGCTCTTCCGCGAGATCCGGTTGCTCGGCAGTCAGGCCTGGTTGACGGGCACGGATCCCATCGCCTTCGAGGCATTATTGAACGACGCGCAATTCATTCCTGTCCGAGACGACGGCATAGGCCGGCAAGCCGTTTCGCCGCACCCGGCGGATGACGATCTAAGTATCTGAAATCAAAATCACAAAATTGGCTTGAAAAAGGCTGTGTGACGCGCGAATTACCGGGCTCTTCGGGCGCCCTCATGGTATAAGCCACACATTAGAAATCGCCACGACCCGGGACCATCTCGACATGAATGCGACGCCTCAGAATCAGCCGAATGCGGCCGAGGAATATGGCGAAGACTCCATCAAGATGCTGAAGGGCCTCGACGCGGTCCGCAAGCGTCCGGGTATGTACATCGGCGACACGGATGACGGGTCCGGTCTCCACCACATGGTCTACGAGGTGGTGGACAACGCCATCGACGAGATCCTGGCTGGCCACGCCACGGAGTGCCTTGTCACGCTCAACGCCGACGGCTCTGTCACCGTCAGCGACAACGGTCGCGGCATTCCGGTCGGCATCAAGCAGGACGACGACGCTGACCCGAAGCGGTCGGCCGCGGAGATCGTGTTTACGGAGCTGCATGCCGGCGGCAAGTTCAACCAGAACGCTTACAAGGTCTCCGGTGGGCTCCATGGCGTGGGCGTGTCGGTCGTCAACGCACTGTCGACGTCTTTGAAGGCCCGCATCTGGCGTCAGGACAAGGAGCACTTCATCGAGTTCCGGGACGGCAATCCGGTCGCCCCGCTGATCGCCGTGGGCGACGGCAAGGGGCGGCGGGGCACCGAAATCAGCTTCGTGCCGAGCCCCAACACCTTCACGAACATCGAATTCGACTACATGACGCTCGAGCACCGGTTGCGTGAGCTGGCGTTCCTCAATTCCGGTGCCTGCATCCGGTTGACCGACAACCGGCACGCCGACGTCAAGTCCGAGACGATGATGTACGAAGGCGGCGTCGCCGCATTCGTCAAGTATCTCGACAAATCGCGCACGCCGCTCCTCGCCGAGCCGATCATGCTGCGCGGCGAGAAGGACGGCATCTCCGTCGAGATCGCGCTGTGGTGGAACGACAGCTACACCGAGCGCGTCCTCTGCTTCACCAACAACATTCCCCAGCGTGACGGCGGCACCCATCTCGCCGGGTTTCGTGCCGCTCTGACCCGCGTCATCAACAAGTATGCGGGCGAAAGTGGAACGGCGAAGAAGGAGAAGGTCGAGCTGACCGGCGACGACAGCCGGGAGGGTTTGACCTGCGTGCTGTCGGTGAAGGTGCCGGACCCGAAGTTCTCGAGCCAGACCAAGGACAAGCTGGTCTCCTCCGAGGTCAAGCCGGTGGTCGAGAACCTGACCGGCGATCACCTGACGGCGTTTTTCGAGGAGCATCCTCGCGAAGCCAAGATCGTCATGACCAAGATCGTCGAGGCGGCACTTGCCCGCGAGGCGGCGCGCAAGGCCCGCGAACTGACGCGCCGCAAGGGTGCGCTCGACGGCTTGCGTCTGCCGGGCGGCCTCGCCGAGTGCCAGGATCGTGACGCGTCCAACACCGAGATGTTCATCGTCGAGGGCGACTCGGCCGGTGGCTCGGCCAAGCAGGCGCGCAAACGCGAGTACCAGGCCGTGCTTCCGATCCGCGGCAAGATCCTGAACGTCGAGCGGGCCCGCACCGACAAGATGCTGTCGTCGGAGCAGGTCACGAACATCATCGCGGCGCTCGGAACCGGCATCGGCCGCGACGAGTTCCGCCTGGACAAGCTCCGCTATCACAAGATCATCATCATGACGGACGCCGACGTCGACGGCGCCCACATCCGCACGCTCCTGCTGACGTTCTTTTATCGGCAGATGCCGGAACTGGTGGAGAAGGGGCACCTCTACATCGCCCAGCCGCCGCTCTACAAGGTCCAGAAAGGCAAGGCGCACACCTACCTGAAGGACGAGCGCGCCCTCGAGGACTATCTGATCGACGGCGGTCTCGATGGCGCCGTGCTGACACTCGGAACCGGCGAAACGCGCGCTGGCCGCGATCTTCGCGATGTCGTGGAGCAGGCGCGCGCCGTCTCGCGCCTCGTCGACGATCTCCACTCGCGCTACGCCCGCTTCGTCGTCGAGCAGGCGGCCATTGGTGGGGCTTTCGAGCCCGGCTTGCTGCAGAGCGCCACTACGGCCAACGAGGTCGCGGCCGATGTCGCCAAACGCCTCGATACGCTGGCCGAGGAGACGGAACTCGGCTGGGAAGGTCGCTTCGGCAACGATGGCTTCGTCTTCAAGCGCAGCGTTCGTGGCGTGGCGGAAGTCCAGATGCTCGATCGCGCGCTGCTGAGTTCATTGGAGGCCCGGCGCCTCGCCGAGCGTCGCCCGCAGTTGCGCGAGGTCTACGAGAGCCCCGCGGTCCTGCGCAGGAAGGACGACGAGACGCCGATCTTCGGCCCGCGCACGCTGCTGGATGCCGTCTACGCCGCCGGCCGCAAGGGGATCTCTCTCCAGCGCTACAAGGGCCTAGGCGAGATGAACCCCGAGCAGCTCTGGGAGACGACCCTCGACCGTGAGGCGCGCACGCTGCTGCAGGTGAAAGTCGGCGATCTCAGCGAGGCGGACGACATCTTCTCGAAGTTGATGGGCGACCTCGTCGAGCCGCGCCGCGAGTTCATCCAGGAGAACGCTCTCAACGTCGCGAACCTGGACGTCTAGTGTTCCGGCGCCGACGTTTGCTTCCCATCGCGGCTTGGCCGAGAGCAAATGTCGGCGCCAGAGGAACACGAGCTACTCATTGTTTCTAGTGTAGCTTTGCCTCTGACGTTTGGTGACGAGATCGACCGCAACTGGGTACCAAACGTCAGAGGCGCTACACTAGCAAACCCGGCTTCTCAGTCTGTAGCACGGTGCGTCGGCATGCAGGCCCTGCTGCTCTTCCTCCTCTACGGAGGCGTACTGTGGCTGGCCCTGATGGGGCTCGGCTATCTGCGCCCGAAATGGCTCGACAGCCCCGTCGAGGCGTACCCGTCCGATGTGAGCCCGCGCAGCCCTCACGCCATCCTTGATGCTGGCATGGCGGCGGGCGGGCTCGAACCCGACTCTTTCCCGTTCGAAGCGCGTGAGCGCCTGTGCACCGGCGCCATGGCGATCGCGGCGCGCAAGCCCCATCTGCTGTTCGCAATCGGCTACGTCACCGCCCGGCTGAAGCCGGTCGCCCCGGACGAGATCGACGCGGCGATCGCGGCGACCGTCGAGAGTGTCGAGGGCGCGGCCCTCGCTCCCGGTGCGGATCGGATTGGTGCCTGGCACCCGGTTCGCGTGCGCGCATTCCTCGAGTCACTTCCGGGCGAGCAGCGGTCGTTCTTCTACCTCCCGCAGGGATGGAACGCGCCTTGGCACGTCCTCGCCTACGCCAACGCGCGCGGTCGCCGAAGTCCTCGCGCGGACGATCTGTCGTTGGCGTTGGTCGCACTGTCTCCCGGAGCGTTCGACGCCGCGAAGCCGCGTCACGCGAGTGACCATGCTGGCAGCGTCGATGTGATCATCGAGGGCCGGGAGCACGCCGTGGACCGCATCGTCCTGCGTGTCGAGGGCGGCGCGGAAGCGGCAGTCCAGCTGCGTGACAACCTGGCAACCGTCGCGGCGGGCTTGGCAGGCGGATTGTTCGGCGAAGCGCTTTCCGATGGCGCGCTGTTCGGCATCAGGCGCGGCCATGACGCGCGCCACGAGCTGGCATTCGGCACCATGACCTACGTCCACCGCATCGATCGACCCTATCGCACGGAGGGCGATCGTTGCCTCGCCACCGTCACGCTCGAACGGTCCGCCGAAAACGTCTGACCTCGGAAGGCGATCGACGCCGCGTCGAACTCAGCCTTGCCGCCGGCGGCTTTCCACGATGATGTGACCGACCACGGCGCCGATCACGATGCCACCACCGACGAGCGCCATTGCCGCTGGCGTCTCGCCGACAGCGAGCCACGTCCACGTCGGCGACAATGGCACATCGAGTGCCATCAGCAATGCCGCATGCGCCGATGGCACGCGCGCGATGCCGATGGTCGTCAGGATCAGCCCGAGCCCCTGCTGGGTGAAGCCGAACAACGCGAACGTGAGCAGTTCGGCGCGCGTCAGCGACCACTCGGTCACGAACGGCAAGGCGCCGATGCAGCCGATGAGCGCGCCGAGGCATCCGGTCGGGACCATCGAGACATTCGCGGATTTCCTGACGAGCACGGTCTTCACGGCGAACGACAGCGTCATCAGGACGGCGAGCGCGTCCCCGATGAGCCCTTGCGCCGAGATCTGGAACGAGCTGCCGACGACGATGCACGCGCCGGCCAGCGCCAGTCCCGAAAAGAAAAGTGTCGAGGACGAAGGCCGCTCGCGGATCACCAGCCAGGCGATGGCCGCCGTCATGAACGGGCTGGTGCCGAAGATGATCGCGTTGTTGGCGACCGTCGTGAACTGCAGCGACGTGATGAACGCGCCCATCGAGATGGCGTTGAGGAACGAGATCACGATCCCGGGCCAGCCGATGGCGCGAAACGCCGCGAACGTACGTGGCCCCTCCCTCCAGGCGATGAACAGAAAGATGATGAGCGCCGTAAAGATGCCGCGCCAGAACAGCGTCGTCGCGGCGTCCTTCCCGAGAATGCGAACGAACATGCCGGCGCTCGAGAACGCGATCGTGCCGGCGAGCAGCAGGACGACGCCCGAGCTGTAGCTGGCCCGCGGCCCGGAAGCCGGCGAACCACCTGTATCGTTGTTCACCCGCTCGCCCCGCTTCGTCACTCGATCGAGCCGCCGACACTGCCAGAGCCGCGGGCGGCACGCCACGCGGAAGGTTCGCAACGCACCATCGCAAGTCGCCGGCCAAATCGGTACACTTCTTCGACCCGATGCGGAGAACGATCGACGATGGCGATGACAGATGCGGACTGGCGCCCCGTGACCATGGTGACGGGCGCCGCTTCCGGGATAGGGGCAGCTACCGTTCGCGCCGTGGCGGGCCAGTCGAAAGGCCTCGTAGTGTCCGCTCGCGGCCGCGACGAAGCGAGCCGGCTACGTCTCGCGGCTGTGGCGGAGGCGGCACGCGCGGTCGGTGCCGAGGTGCTCGTACTGCACGGTGACCTTGCGGAGGCCGGCGTTCCCGCGAAATTGCTGACGGCGGCGCTCGAACGGTTCGGCCGCATCGACCATCTGGTGGCCAACGCCGGCTTCGCCGACCGCACGTCGATCGATGCCTTGAGCCGGGCCGAGTTCGATCGCTCGCTCGCGACCATGGCCGGCGGCTTTCTCGAACTCGCGCAGGCGGCATTGTCGACGCTGCGGACATCCCCGTCCGGGCGCATCGTCTACGTGTCGTCGTTCGTCGCGCACCGGTTCGTCAAGGGAGCGCTCTTTCCGGCCTCCGCCGCCGCCAAGGCTGCGGGCGAAGCACTCACGCGCACGCTTGCAGCCGAACTCGCGTCTGACGGCATCACCGTCAACGCAGTGATCCCCGGCTACACCCGCAAGGACGGCGGCCACTCGGCGCTGAACCCGGCTGCC
>JBGSJD010000524.1:0-1966 GCA_041742195.1 Hyphomicrobiaceae bacterium | reverse complement strand
GCTTCCCCGTGATCTCGCGGCCGATGAGCTGGGTCGGGGTCCAGCCGGTCCAGCGGCCTTCGTAGAGCATGCGGTCGCCCTCGTGGGCGCGGCGGGCAGCGCCGAGCATGAGAAACATCGCGGTCTCGGCGACGGCGTTGCTCAGCACGTCGGGCGTCGAGAGGACGGCGAGGCCGCGCGCACGGGCGGCGTCGAGGTCGATGTGCTCGTTGCCGACGGAATAAGTGGCGACGAAGCGGACATGCGGGGCAAGCGCCGCGATGGCCTTGGCGTCGAAGCGGTCGAAGGCCGTGACGATCAGACCGTCTGCCTTGGCTGCCGCCGCCTGCAACTCATCGGGTGTCAACACGCGGTCGTCCGGGTTGACCCAGACGTCATGGAGGGCGCGGAAGCGATCCATCACCGGCTCGGGCAGAGCGCGGGTCACGGCGATGCGCAGGCGCGGGCTGGTCATATGGCACCCTTTGCTTTCAGGGATTTCAGCTCGTCCGGCGTGACGCCGCACAATTCGCCGAGCAGCGCCTCGGTGTGTTCGCCAAGCATGGGCGGGCGCTCGATCTCGACGGGCGAAGCGGACAGCTTCAGGGGGCAGCCGACGGTCGTGAACGTTCCGCGCGGAGGATAGTCCACCTCGACGATCATCTCGCGCGCGCGCAGATGGGGATCGGTCATCACTTCGCCGGTGTCCTGACAGGCGCCGCAGGGCACGCCGGCGTCGCCCATCAGGCGCATGACCTCGTGCTTCGGCCGCTGCATCGTCCATTCGGTGATGATGGCCTCGAGGGCGGCGCGATTGCGCCAACGGTCGTCGTTGGACTTGAAGAGCGGGTTCGTCTCCAGCTCGGGGCGGCCGAGGACCTTGCAGACGGCAGGCCACATCTGAGGCTGGGCGAAGATGTAGACGTAGTCGTTCGGCCCGCCGGGCGCGCAGCGGTAGGTGGTGCCGGGCACGGTCTGGCCGAGCTGGTTGCCGGTGCGGGTAGGGACGCCGTTCCTCTGATGCTCCCGGAGCGAAATGCGGATGAGGTTCAGGACGGCGTCCTGCATGGCGACCTCGACGTGCTGGCCTTTGCCGGTCGTGTGGCGCTGGTTGACAGCTGCCAGAATCGCGATGGCCATGTGCATGCCCGTGCCGCTGTCGCCGATGGCGGGCCAATTGTAGGTCGGGGGGCTATCCTCGAAGCCCGTGACGCACATGGCGCCGCCCATGGCCTGGGCGATGGGTTCGAAGCTCTTGAAGTGGGCGTATGGGCCGTAGGTGCCGAAGCCCTTGATGGTGGCGTAGATCAGGCGCGGGTTGATCTTCTCGAGTTCGGACCAGCCGAGCCCGAGGCGGTCGAGGGCGCCGGGGCCGAAGTTCTCGATGAGGACGTCGGATTGCGCGATAAGACGGCGGAACAGCGCCTTGCCCTCGTCCGTCTTCAGGTTCAGCGTCAGCGATCGCTTGTTGGCGTTGAAGACGAGAAAGAACAGCTCGTCGTTGTTCTGGGCGCGGGCGACGTCGCCGCCCTTGGGCTCCTCGAGCTTGATCACGTCGGCGCCGAGGAAGCCAAGCATCTGGGCGCAGGCGGGGCCGGCCTGATTGTGCGTCATGTCGATGACGCGCAGGCCTGCAAGGGCTTTGTCCATGGGGTGGCTCCGCTGACGGGGGAAGACCGGCAAAGCCTAGGACGGGCAGGGGGCTGTCGCCAACCCTCGATGTGGGCCGGCACCGCTCGCAGGATCGTGACCAGCGCCGGGCGTCGCCATCGCGATGCTTCGCGGCTATACCATCCGGCCATGATCGAGACGCAGGACAGACGAACAGCCATCGTCACGGGCGCCGGCCGGGGCATCGGCGCGGCGATCGCACTCCGGCTGGCGTGTGACGGCTGGCACGTCGTCGCCGTCGATATCGACACGGCCAATGGTGTGGGCGTGCTGCGCGCGGCCGGGGGCGCCGTCATCGAGGCCGATATCGGTGTCG
>JBGSJD010000523.1:0-2992 GCA_041742195.1 Hyphomicrobiaceae bacterium | reverse complement strand
CTGGGCCGGGCGCAGGGTGCCGAAGGGGCGCAGCGTCAGCGGCAGGCCTCGGCGGATCTTCTCCGGGAGCTTGCCGAGGCGCGGCGCATGGTCGAGGGCACGATCAGGCGCGATCCGTTGAACCCGCGCGCGTTGACACTTCGGGGCCGCATCGAGGAGCTGCTGGCCGCCGATCCCGCGGTCGGTCTCGAGCAGGCCCATGTGTTCTATGCGCTCGCCGAGCGCCTCTCGCCCCGCGCCAGTCTTGCGATCTATCGCCTGCTGGTGCGTGACGTCGAGCGAAAGGACTATGCCAGCGCCATGCGCCGCGCGGATACGCTGCTGCGGACGGTCAGTCAGGCGACGGCGTTCGTCAATCCGATCCTGGCGCGTCTCGCCGAGGTGCCAGAGGCATCCGGCGAACTCGTCAAGTTGCTCGCTGGCGCGCCACCTTGGCGGGAGAGTTTTTTCGGCGACGTGGGTCGTCACGTCACCGACGGTCGTACGCCGCTCTTGCTGCTGCTTGCGCTCAAGGACGGCCCTGAGCCGCCGAAGCAGAGCGAGGTGCGATCCTTCGTCCACGTGCTCGCGTCGCGGGGCGACTACGATCTCGCCTACAGCACGTGGCTTCAGTTTCTCCCCGCCGAAGATCTCGCCTCGATGGGCCTTCTCTTCAATGGCGGCTTCTCGACCCAGGCGAGCGGGTTTCCGTTCGACTGGACGATCACGGCTGGGGCTGGAACGCTCGTCGCGTTCGCGCCGGTCGCCGGGGAGTCGGGCCAACACGCCCTGCAGGTCGATTTCCTGGATGGGCGGGTCGACTTCGGTGGCGTTTCGCAGATCCTGATGCTGCCCCCAGGGCGGTACGAGCTGTCCGGTCGCCACCGCGGCGAACTCGTCGGCCGGCGGGGGTTGCGGTGGCGCGTGTCGTGCCTTGGCCGTTCACAGGTGCTTTTGGCCGAGACCGGCATGCACATCGGCCCGATTGCAGCGTGGCGACCATTCGAGCTCGCATTCACGGTGCCCGAGACGGGGTGCCCGCATCAGGTCCTGAGACTGGTGCTCGATGCGCGGTCGGCATCCGAGCGCATCGTGCGGGGGACGTTCTGGTACGACGATCTCGCGGTTCGTCGCGCCGGGGAACGCGTGCCAGAGCGCTAGACACTCGACGCGGCGTGGTTCAGTTCACCGGGCTCGCCGTGAGGCTTGCGAGGACCTTGTCGGTCATGGTCTTGAGGGCTGCCGGCGGCACGCTCTCCCAGACATCCGCATTGCCGGCACCGGAGGGGAAGCTCTCTTCGCCGGAAATCCGATCGATGCGCTTTCCGGATGCGTCGATCAGGTCCCACACGAAGGTGAAGCGGGTGCCGGCGCGGCTGGTGTCGGCAACCACGACGCCACTCAGGGCGGTTGGCGCATCGATGGTCGGGTCGACGATCAGCGCGACGTTCTGGCTGTTCGCGGCATCGTTCATTGCCCGCACGATGCGGTCACTGACTGCCGCTGGCGGGCCCGCGATCGGGCGGAGGACGACCATGCGGACGGGCTTTGCGGCGGGGCGCGCCTTGGCCGTCGACTTGGGCTCTGTCATGCCGCCAGCTTCTGGCAACGCGTTGGCACAACCGGCAACGGCGACCGCCGCGACGGCGGCAATCAGCCAGGAAACACGCTTACTCATTGGTCTTGCGACCCCCAACAGATCGAACGCCTACACATCGATCGCGAGTCCGAACGCGAGAACGTCGCGCCACGAGCCTCGTTCGGTCAGGTGCACCCCCACACCACCGACCGGTTCATGTTACGGCCTTTGCAAGGAGATTGCACGCGTCGACAACGTGCAGATGGCGGAGGCGCCAGCCGTCGCGGGTTCACATGGCGCCGCGGACGGATCATAAGGGTGGTGACGGAGGCGCGGACGGGGGACGCAGGATGGCTTCGACGACGAGGACGGTGGCGCTCGCGCCGGTAAGCGCCGCCATTGTCGCGGCACTCGTCGGGATCGCGGGGGCGCTGGCTGTCGTGCTCGAGGCTGCGCGTGCCGTCGGCGCCAGTCCGGTGCAGACGACGTCTTGGGTTACGGCGATCTGCCTCGCCATGGGCGTGACGAGCGCCTTCCTCTCGTGGCGGCACCGGATGCCGATCATCACGGCGTGGTCGACGCCGGGGGCTGCGGTCATCGCGGCGAGCGGGGGCGGGATTGCGATCGATGCGGCGGTCGGCGCGTTTCTGCTCGCCGGCGTGCTGATCGTCGCGACGGGGCTGATTGCTCCTCTGGAGCGGGCGGTGGCGCGAATTCCCATCGCCGTCGCTGCCGGAATGCTGGCGGGCGTGCTCTTCCGGTTCGTGATCCAGATGGTGGAGGCGGCGGCGGGGGCGCCGCTGATGGTGCTGCCGCTTGTCGCCTTGTTCCTCGTGGTGCGCCCGTTTAGTCTAGGTTTGTCGATGCTGGCCGTGATCGGGGCAGCACTCGGGATCGCGACCTGGAACGGGTCGATGGTGGCGCTGCCACCGCTTCAGGTGTCGCAGCTCGTGCTCGTGATGCCGCGGTTCGACGTCGCGAGCCTGATCGGGCTCGGCATTCCGCTCTATCTGGTGACGATGGCATCGCAGAACCTGCCCGGAGCAGCCGTGCTGCGCGCGGCGGGATACCAACCACCGTTGTCTTCGGCGCTCGTCGTGACGGGCGGCGCGTCGATGCTGATCGCACCCCTCGGGGGGCATACGGTCAACCTCGCGGCCATCACGGCGGCGATCTGCACCGGCCCCGACGCCCATCCCGATCCGGCCCGCCGCTGGCATGCCGGGATCGCCTACGGCGTCTTCTATTGCCTGCTCGCGGTCGGGGGCGCCTCGCTGGTCGCGCTCTTCGCGGCGTTTCCGGATGCCCTCATCAAGACGATCGCGGGGTTGGGGCTCCTCGGTGCGCTCGCGGGCGCGCTGGGCGCGGCGGTCGGGGACGAGAGGAACCGGTTCGCGGCCGTCGCAGCGTTCGCGGTGACGGCGGCCGGGCTCT
>JBGSJD010000522.1:0-1710 GCA_041742195.1 Hyphomicrobiaceae bacterium | reverse complement strand
CCGGGCGGGCGCCGGCCTCCCCGTCGCCGATGCCGAGGCGAGCGTCGCGCGCCGGCTGGTGCCGGAGGCGAGACTTGCCTCCTGGGCCGAGCTGTGGGAAACAATCGCGCGCGAAAAGGGCGAGGCGCAGGCGCTCAATCTGGACCGCAAATCATTGATCCTGCAAACGTTCAACCGCATTTCGACTGTGGCCCGCGCCTGACCCGGACGGCGGCGCGACGTGCCACGACACCCGAGAAAGCCGTCGCCCATGAGCGCCCGCACGTTCTACGTCACGACGCCGATCTTCTATCCGAACGGCGTGCCCCACATCGGCCACGCCTATACGGCGCTGACCACCGACGCCATCGCGCGCTTCGCCCGTCTCGAGGGGCGCGACGTCCACTTCCTGACCGGGACGGACGAGCATGGCCTGAAGATGAAGCAGACCGCCGTCCGCGAGGGCCTGACGCCGAAGGACCTCGCCGACCGCAACTCGGCTGTGTTCCGGCGCATGGAGGATACGCTCGACTGCTCCTATGACGACTACATCCGCACCACCGAGGCCCGCCACTACGAGGCCTGCACCGAGCTGTGGCGGCGCATGGAGGCGTCGGGCGACATCTACATGTCGAAGTACGCCGGCTGGTACTCGGTGCGCCAGGAGGCCTACTTCGACGAGAAGGAGACCGAACTCGGAGCCGACGGCGTGCGCCGCGAGCCGCTCGGCTCGCCGGTTGAGTGGACGGAGGAGGAGACGTACTTCTTCCGCCTCTCCGCGTTCCAGGACCGGCTCCTCGCGCACTACGACGCCAATCCCGATTTCATCCTGCCGCCGGAGCGCCGCAACGAAGTGCGCTCCTTCGTCGAGGGCGGTCTGCAGGATCTCTCCATCTCGCGCGCGTCGCTGGATTGGGGCATCCCCGTTCCCGGCAATCCGCGCCACGTCATGTACGTCTGGGTCGACGCACTGAACAACTACGTCACCGCCACCGGCGTCCTGAACCCGGGCGACAATCCGGCCCGCCGCTTCTGGCCCTGCGACGTCCACGTCATCGGCAAGGACATCGTCCGCTTCCACGCCGTTTACTGGCCCGCGTTCCTCATGTCGGCCGGGATCGAGCTGCCGCGCCGCGTCTTCGCCCACGGCTTCATGCTGAGCCGCGGCGAGAAGATGTCGAAATCCGTGGGCAATGTCGTCGACCCGTTCGACCTCGTCGAAGCCTATGGCGTCGATCAGGTCCGCTACTTCTTTCTCCGCGAGACCGCGTTCGGCCAGGACGGCAGCTACAGCCCGGAGGCGATCGAGACCCGCATCAATGCCGATCTCGCCAACGGGCTTGGCAACCTCGCGCAGCGTTCCCTGTCGATGATCGCCAAGGGCTTCGAGGGCCGCGTCCCGGCGCCCGGGCCTCTGACGCCGGCCGACGAGGCGATCCTGCAGGCCGCCGACGCCATGTATCCGGCAGCCTCCGCCGCCATGGACCGGCAGGCCATCAAGGCGTGGCTCGATAGCGTCTGGGCCGTGATCTCCGATGCCGACCGCTACTTCGCCAGCGAAAAGCCGTTCGACAAGACGCTCTCGGTCGAGCGCAAGGGGACGATCCTCTACGTCACGGCCGAGGTCGTTCGGCAGCTGGCGCTGCTCGTCCAGCCCGCCATGCCGCGATCGGCCGCGAAGCTGCTCGACCTTCTGGCCCAGCCGCCCGAGGCCCGCACCTTTGCCGCGTG
>JBGSJD010000521.1:0-5061 GCA_041742195.1 Hyphomicrobiaceae bacterium | reverse complement strand
CGCTGCCCCGGCCTCGCGCGTTCGGATCCACGCCCACCCGAGCCTGAACAGGCCGCCGAGCCGCGCCATGACCTCGTGCGGCGCGCGTCGCCAGCCGTACTTGTAGCCGAAGATCACGAGCACGATCACGCCGATCTGGGCGAGCGTCGCCACCCAGCCGCCGATCAGGAACCAGAGCAGCGACCAGACGAGCCCGACGATGCTCCAGGCGAGCCAGGCGATCCAGGCGACGACATCCATCGGGTCCCTCCGTGCGTCGCCGTGTTCTCGGGTGACGCGATGGCAGTTTTACGTATAGTGCGCCGCAAGATGAAACCCCATCGTGACGTCAGGGATGCCCGATGCCGACCACGACCGCAGCCCGGAGCCGAGCCGCCTCAGGCGCTGAATTCGGCGATTTGCGTCCGAAGGAGTCGTTCCAGGACCTGATCCTCACCCTTCAGCGCTTCTGGGGCGCCCAGGGCTGCGTCGTCCTCCAGCCCTACGACATGGAAGTGGGCGCCGGCACGTTCCACCCCGCGACGACGCTGCGCGCGCTCGGCCCGAAGCCGTGGAACGCGGCCTATGTGCAACCGTCCCGCCGCCCGAAGGATGGTCGCTACGGCGAGAACCCCAATCGCCTGCAGCACTACTACCAGTTCCAGGTCATCATGAAGCCGTCGCCGCCGGATATCCTGGACCTCTATTTGAAGAGCCTCGACGCCATCGGCATCGACACGACCCTGAACGACATCCGCTTCGTCGAGGACGACTGGGAGAGCCCGACGCTCGGCGCCTGGGGCCTCGGCTGGGAAGTCTGGTGCAACGGCATGGAAGTGACGCAGTTCACCTATTTCCAGCAGGTCGGTGGCTTCGACTGCCGCCCGGTCTCGGGCGAGATCACCTACGGCCTCGAACGCCTCGCCATGTACGTCCAGGGCGTGGATCGGGTGTGGGACCTGAACTTCAACGGCCGTCACGACGAGCGCAAGCTCACCTACAACGACGTCTTCCAGCAGGCCGAGCAGGAGTATTCCCGCTTCAACTTCGAGCACGCCGATACCGAGATGCTGCTGCGCCACTTCCGCGACGCCGAGGCCGAGTGCCAGTCGCTGCTCGAGAAGGGCCAACCCCTCGCCGAGGGCGGCACGCACCTGATGGCGCTGCCGGCCTACGACCAGTGCATCAAGGCGAGCCACGTGTTCAATCTTCTGGATGCCCGGGGCGTCATCTCGGTGACCGAGCGCCAGAGCTACATCCTGCGCGTCCGCGAGTTGTCCAAGGCCTGTTGCGCGGCCTGGCTGGCGACCGAGGGCGGGCGCGCCTGAGATCCAGCGGAGCGTTGACGTAATGCCGGTGGTCGTGTCCGCATTCTACAAGTTCGCAGCCGTCGCCGACCCGGCGGCATTGCGCGCGACGCTCTATGCAGCGCTCGCCGGGCGGGAGATGAAGGGCACCATCCTCGTCGCGCCCGAAGGCATCAACGGCACCATCTCCGGCACGCCCGAGGCCATGCGCACGTTCCTCGCACTGTTGCGTGCGGACCCGCGCTTTGCCGATCTCGTCACCAAGGACGCGCCCGCCGCCGATCATCCGTTCGCGCGCCTGAAGGTGAAGCTGAAGCGCGAGATCATCTCGCTCCGCCGCCCCGAGGCAAACCCGCTTGAGCGCGTCGGCATCTACGTCGACCCGAAGGACTGGAACGCGCTCATCGCCGACCCCGACGTGCTGCTTGTCGACACGCGCAACGCCTTCGAGATCGAGGCCGGCAGCTTCGAGGGGGCTGTGGACCCGCGCCTGCGCCATTTCGGCGAATGGCCGGACTACGTCGCCCGCGCGCTCGACCCGGCGCGACATCGCAAGGTCGCCATGTATTGCACGGGCGGTATCCGTTGCGAGAAGGCATCGGCCTACATGCTGGCCCACGGCTTCGACGAGGTCTATCACTTGAAGGGCGGCATCCTCGCCTATCTGGAAGCGGTGCCCGAGAGTGAAAGCCGTTGGCAGGGCCGCTGCTACGTTTTCGACGAACGCGAGGGCGTGACGCGGCATGACATCGAGGGCACATCGTGACACCGAAGATCGCAGGCGCCATTCTCCTCGGCCTCCCTTTGATCGCGTTGGCCTGGGTCTTTCTCTGGCGCCGGAACCGCCCCGTGTTCTGGTTCGCGCTGGTCCTCATCGCGGTCTCGCTCGGCTATCTGATGGCCACGGGCGCGACCGATGACATCGCCGATCGCCTGATCCCGAACATCTCGCAGCCCCCACCCGTACGCGCCAAATAGCCGGCGATTCGCCCGCCCATGCCGCGTCGGCGGACTTGCCATGCCCGCGTCGTGGCCGTACCGATTGAGGCCTGCCACAACAGAAAACACCCCTGCGAGGAGCGCTCCCCCATGAAACTCTGCCGTTTCGGCCCGGCCGGTGCCGAGAAGCCGGGTCTTGTCGACGCCACGGGCAAGATCCGCGACCTGTCCGCCCACGTGAAGGACATCAACGGTGATGTGCTGTCCGACGCGGCGCTCGCCACCTTGAAGGCCATCGATCCGACGTCGTTGCCGGAGGCGCCTGCGGGGGTCCGCATCGGCGCGCCGGTCGGCAATGTGCGGAACTTCATGGCCATCGGCCTCAACTACGCCGACCACGCCGCCGAAGCCGGCATGCCGATCCCGACCGAGCCGATCATTTTCTACAAGCTGACCAACTGCATCTGCGGCCCCAATGACGACGTCATGATCCCGCGAGACTCGACCAAGCTCGACTGGGAACTCGAGATCGCCTTCGTCGTCGGCAAGCGCTCGCGCTACGTCGACCTGAAGGACGCCCAGAGCCACATCGCCGGCTACACGATCTGCAACGACGTCTCCGAGCGCCATTTCCAGATCGAGCGCGGCGGCCAGTGGATGAAGGGCAAGTGCGCCGAGACGTTCGGCCCGCTCGGCCCGTGGCTCGTGACCCGCGACGAGGTGAAGGACGTCAACAGCCTGCCGATGCACCTCGACGTCAACGGCAAGCGCATGCAGACCGGGTCGACCGCGACCATGATCTTCAAGTGCGACTTCATCCTGCACTACGTCTCGCAGTTCATGGTGCTGGAGCCCGGCGACGTCGTCACCACGGGCACGCCGCCCGGCGTCGGCCTCGGCATGAAGCCGCCCGTATTCCTGAAGGCCGGTGACGTCATGACCCTGGCCATCGAAGGTCTTGGACAGCAGCAGCAGAAGGTCGTGCCCTTCAAGCTGTAACGGTCGCGTCACCGATGCATTTGGGAAGCGCCCGGCCTCTGTGCCGGGCGTTTTCGTTGGCTCAGCGCGCGATGGCGGGCTGTGACGCAGGACTGCGCCGCATCGAGGCCCGCTCCCGGTAGAGGAGATAGAGTCCAGCCACCACGACCAGGGCCATGCCGGCCATCGAGAGCGCATCGGGCACATGCCCCCACACGAGGTAGCCGAGCACCAGCGCCATCACGATCGACGAATAGCGGAACGGCGCCACCACCGGAATCTCGCCCGTCCGCATGGCGACGATGCCGAAGTGGTAGGCGAAGAACAGGCAGACCGCCGCCGCCATCAGCAGCATCAGCGCCCGCGGCGTCGGCATGGTCCAGGTCTCGAACGGGAACAGCGCGAGCCCGGCCAGCATGATCACGGCCGACGTCGCGAACGTGACGAAGATCGACGGCACGCTGTGATCTACAAAGCGCGTCGTCAGGTCCCGCGTCGCGGCGAAGACGAGGCACGCGAGCGCGAGCCACGCTTCCGGCACGAAGCTCTCGGTTCCAGGCTTGATGATCATGAGCACGCCGACGAAACCGAGGCCGGACGCCATCCAGCGCCTCCACCCGACGTGCGCGCCGAGCAGCACCGCCGCCCCTGCCGTCACCAGCAGCGGCGACACCTGAATGATGGCGTTGGTCGTCGAGAGTGGCAGATACCGGAGCGCCGAGGCGACGAACAGCGTCGCGAGCACCGCCGACCCGAGCCGCAGCAACATCGCCGGCCGGATGAGGACGGAAGGCGGCCGCCAGCCCCCCATGTTGCTGACGAAGAGCCCCATGATGGCGGTCGCGACGAGGCCCCTGAGAAAGATGATCTGCCCGGTCGGCAGCTCCTCGGTGACGAGCTTCACGATGGCATCGTTCGTGACGAAGCCGGTCGCCGAGGCGAGCATCGCGAGCACGCCTTTCAGGTTCTCCGTCACGCGCGTGTCCTTTGCAGTCTGAGCTGGCGCTCACGAAAGTACGTGTAGAGGCCGGCTGCGATCACGATCGCCGTCCCGGTCAGCGCCATTGGATCGGGCCATTCGCCAAAGAGCAAGATGCCCGCGAGGATCGCCCAGAGGATGGCCGAGTAGCGGAACGGCGACACAACGGCGACCTCGCCCCGCCGCATCGCTTCGATGATCAGCGAATAGCCGGCGACGAGGAACAGCGCCGCGCCCGCGATCAGCGCCAGCAACCCCGTTGACGGGACGATCCACGTCTCGGCGAGCGCGAGGCCCGATGCGGCCGTGGTCACGGTGAGGGTCGAGATGAACGTGAGCAGCACCGTCGGCACGCTACGATCGATCCGACGCGTTGTGAGGTCGCGCAACACGATGGCCGTGACCGACGCGAGCGCCACCAGCGACCAGCCGTTGAACGCCGATGTTCCCGGCCGGATGATGAGCAGCACCCCGATCAGCCCGACCCCCGTGGCGAGCCAGCGCCGCCACCCGACAGGCTCGCCGAGGAACAGTGCCGCTCCGGCCGTCACAGCGAGCGGCAGGAATTGCAGGATCGCGGTCGTATCCGCGATCGGCATGTGGAAGAGCGCCGCGAGATAGAGGAACGTCGCGCCGATCTCCCCGATGTTGCGTAGCGCGATGAGCCGCCACTGCGAGCGCGGCGGCCAGTTCCGAAAGCCGCCGAGCCATGCCGCCAGGATTCCGGCGAGCACGATCGTGAACACGCCCCGTATGAAGATGGCCTGCCCGCCGGGAAGATCGCGCGCGGCGAGCTTCATGCACGCGTCGTTGACCGTGAACACAGCTTGCGACGCGACCATGGCGGCGATCGCGCGACCGTTGCCGCTCGCCTCGTGG
>JBGSJD010000520.1:0-9423 GCA_041742195.1 Hyphomicrobiaceae bacterium | reverse complement strand
GGCGCCAAGGCGGCCGCCACCTTGGCCCGTTTCGCCGAGGATCTCCGTCGCCTCGTCGGCCGCCAGACGCCGGATTTCGCCATGCCCGCCGGCCTGACACTTCCCGCTGGCGACGTGACGCTCTCTGAGGCCGAGAGCAAGGGCGTGCTGCGCGCCTTCGGCGTTCCGGTGACGAACGAAATCCTCGTGTCGTCAGGCCACGATGCAGCCGCGGCCGCGAAGGCAATGCAGGGGCCGTTCGCGGTCAAGATCGTCTCTCGCGACATCGCCCACAAGACCGAGGCCGGTGGCGTCAAGCTTGGCATTCCCCATGACGGTCTGGCCGCTGCCGCCGCCGAAGTCACGGCCAACGCCCGCGCCTACAAGCCCGGGGCCGCGATCGACGGCGTCCTCGTCTCGGAGATGGCGTCTGGCCTCGAGGCGCTGATCGGCGTCGTCAACGACGAGGGGTTCGGTCCGTGCGTGACGTTCGGCCTTGGTGGCGTGCTGACCGAAGTGCTGAAGGACGTGACGTTCCGCGTCGCGCCGTTCGGCATCGAGACGGCGCGCGACATGCTGGCCGAGTTGCGCGGCGCCAAGCTGTTCGACGGCTATCGCGGCAAGCCGCCCGCCGACAAGGAGGCGCTGGCCCACATGTTGGTCGAGGTCTCGCGCATGGCGGCGGCGCTCGGCCCCCGTCTCAGTGAGATGGACATCAACCCGGTGTTCGTCGGGGCAGAGGGCGAGGGCTGCCGTGCCGCCGACGCGTTGATCGTTCTGAAGGCCTGACCGAAAGCGCCGGCGATCAATGATGATCGCCGGTTTCCGGGTCGAGCAGCCGGTGCACGTGGACGATGAAATAGCGCATTTCGGCGTTGTCGACGGTGCGCTGGGCGGCGGCCTTCCAGGCTTTGTGCGCCTCGGCGTAGTTCGGGTACATGCCGATGATGTCGAGCTTCTTGAGGTCCTTGAACTCGACATGATCGAGCCCCTTCAGCTCGCCGCCGAAAACGAGGTGAAGGAGCTGTCGCGGTGCAGTCTCGGTGTTGTCGCTCATGGCCTGTCGTCCGTGTCGTTGCGTGGTTCGTGAACGATATGGGCGGCCTCAGGTCTCGATTTCGCAGCCGAGCTTGGCCAGCGTCGCATCGACCCAGGCCCGATCGGCCTTGCCTGCGGCGATGTCCGCGAGCTGCTTGATCTCGGCCGCGTGCTTCGCCTCCGTCGCGGCGAGAACGGCCGCGCAGGCGTCGAACGGGACCGCCAGGAGTCCGTCCTCGTCGCCGATGACGAGATCGCCGGGCTCGATCGTCATGCCGTCGATGGCGATGGGGACATTGATCTCGCCGGGCCCGTCCTTGTAGGGCCCCCGGTGCGTCACGCCGGCCGCATAGACGGGAAACGCGCTCGCCCGCAGCGTGCCGGCGTCGCGGATCGACCCGTTGATCACGATGCCGCCGATGCCGCGCTTCTCGGCATAGGTGGTCATGATCTCGCCGATGATCGCATTGGTGAGATCGCCGCCCGCGTCGACGACGATGATGTCGCCCGGCGCGGCGATATCGAGCGCCTTGTGCACCATCAGGTTGTCGCCGGGCCGCGACCGCACGGTGAACGCCGGACCAGCCATCACGCCGCCCGCATGCATCGGCCTGAGCCGCGCGCCGCCGGCCGTCATCCGGCTCATGTTGTCCGAGATGTTGGCGACGGGCAGCATGCGGAACGCCGCCACCGTCTCGGCCGAAACGGCGCGGCGGCGCTTCAGGATGCGAAAGCCGATGGCCATGGTGCGGGTGTCCTCCTGGGCGGCGGCAAGGGAAGCCGCGTCATGTTTCGGGTTGCCGGCTCCGGAGCCGGCGGCCATGTCTTCTACCCAAACCCGTCGCGGATCGGAAGGACGACATCGTGAGTGGACGCCAGCATCACTACAACCCGACCGTCACGTGGACGGGCAATCTCGGCTCGGGCACCAGCACCTATCGCGCCTATGCGCGCGATCATGTGGTGAGTGTCGCCGGCCGGCCTGATATCCCCGGCTCGTCCGATCCGGCGTTTCGGGGCGACGCGAGCCGCCACAACCCCGAGGACCTGCTCGTCGCCTCGCTTTCGGCCTGCCATATGCTCTGGTATCTGCACCTCGCCGCCGAGGCCAGCGTCGTGGTGACCGCCTACCGCGATACGCCTGAAGGTCTCATGGTCGAGGATGCCGACCGCGGCGGCTGGTTCGAGCGTGTCGCCTTGCGGCCAGAGGTCACCATCGCCCCCGCCAGCGATCCCACCGTCGCGCGCGACCTGCACGAGGCCGCCCACCGCAAGTGCTTCATCGCCAACTCGATGAATTTCCCGGTCACGATCGAGCCGATCACCCTCGTCGCTTGACCTGGCGACCCGGCGTCGGGCATGGTCCCGACCCTGCACGGCGTCTCGGCCGGAGCGATGGCCCCAGTGGCGGAACGGTAGACGCGGCAGACTCAAAATCTGCTATCCGCAAGGGTGTGGGGGTTCGAATCCCTCCTGGGGCACCAGCCATCCTGCCGGTGCGAGCCATCCTGCCGGTGCGAGAGCGAGCCATGGCCTGTCCACATGACCAATCGTGATCTCACGCCCAACATCCCGGACGTCGTCGCCGAGATTTCGGCGCTGTTCGAGCGCTACGAGCAGGCCCTGATCGACAAGGACGTCGACGTGCTGGACGCCTCGTTCTGGCAGAGCCCGCACACCATCCGCTACGCGCTTCACGAAAACGGCTACGGCTTCGACGAGATCCACGCGCACCGCGTGGCCCGCCCGCCGGGGCCCGGCATCAAGGAGCAGCGCATCCGGCTCGAAATCCTTACCCTCGGCCGCGATTTCGCAACCACCAACATCGAGTTCAAGGTGCGCGGCCGCGATCTGATCGGTCGCCAGAGCCAGACCTGGGTCCGCTTCCCCGATGTCGGCTGGAAGGTGGTGGCGGCCCATGTCTCCACGGTCAACGCCGCCCCGGTCTGGTAGCCGACGGCCTAGCCGGGCACCTGGAGCTGCAGGAGCCGGCCGCCACGCTGCACCGACATCTGCCATAGCCGGCGACGATCCTTGAGCATGGGAACGAGGTCCTCGACCGTTTCGACCTGAGCGCCGCCGACTGTCGCGAGAATGTCGCCGCTCCGGAAGCCGAGCCGCTCCGCGAGCGATCCCGAGCGCACCTCCACCACGACGACGCCCTCGGTATCGTCGAGCCCGAGTTCGTCGGCGAGCGGCGGGCTGAGATTGGCCACGCGCGCCCCGTCGAGGGGATGCTGGCCCGCCAGATTGCGCACTTCCCCGTTTCGCGTCCGCGGCGCGGCCTCGATCCTGAGCGACACGCTGGCCGGCCGGTTGTCGCGAATGAAATCGAGCCGGATCTCCTTGCCGATCCCCGTCGTCGTCATGCGGTAGAGAAGCGCGCGCGGATCGGCGATCTCCTGGCCGTCCACGGCGACGATCACATCGCCGACCCCGAGCCGCGCGCGGGCCGCGGGGCTTCCGGCATGAACCTTCGTCACCACGGCGCCGGTCGCCCTCTGGAGCTTCAGTTGCGCGGCGATGTCGCGTGTGACGCTTTCCAGCCGGGCGCCGAGCCAGGGGCGTTCCACTTTCTGGCCCGTCACGGCGCTGGTCACGTAGACGCGCACGAGGTTCGACGGAATGGCAAAGCCGATCCCCTGCGATCCGCCAGAGCGCGTGTAGATGGCCGTATTGATACCGACGAGACGGCCCGACATGTCGACCAGCGCGCCGCCGGAGTTGCCGGGATTGATGGCCGCGTCCGTCTGGATGAACACCTGCGTATCCGATTTCGCGACTTCTGTGCGCGACAGCGCCGAGACGATACCGCTCGTGACGGTCTGGCCCACCCCGAACGGATTTCCGATGGCGAGCACCTGGTCGCCGACCTCGAGCGCGTCGGAATCCTCGAACTCGAGGAACGGCAGCTTGCCATCGCCGCCCTCGATGCGGAGCACGGCGATGTCCGTCTTGTCGTCCTGCAGGATCACCTTGGCGTCGAACTCGCGCTTGTCGGCGAGGACGATCCGGATTTCAGCCTGCCCGCCGATCTTGATCACGTGCGTGTTCGTGACGACGATGCCGTCCGGCGACACGATCACGCCCGAGCCGAGCGCGGACTGGACGCGCTCCTGCGGCATCCCGAAGCGCTCGCCGAAGAACTGCCGGAACATCGGATCGTCGATCGGCGACCGCACCCTCACCCGGCCGCGCACATAGACGTTGACCACCGCGGGCGCGGTCGTCTTGACGATGGGCGCGAACGAATAGCGCGCGATCTCGCGCGACGGCGGCACTTCGCGTCGTTGCGCCTGTGTGTGCGTCGGCGCGGCGAGGACCGCCAGCGGCACCATCAGCAGTGCGAGCGCGCGCCAGACCTGCGGCAGATTTCGCATGGGGCCCCTCCCTTGCCATCGACGATGGAACTGGCCGAAAGCCGTCGGCCAACCCGTGCGGGATAGCAAGCCAGCGGGGCCCCTCGCAACCGGCATATCCATCCGGTTGCAAAATGCACGATCCGGGCTTTTGCTCAGCGCCGGCGCATCTCGTCGGCGCGCATCGGCATGGCGTCGATGGTGCCGAACAGTGTGCGGGGCGAGAAAGGCTCGCGCGACGAGAGCTTCACGCCTCCGTCCTTGCCGACGAGAATGGCCCGAAAGGCGTCAGCGGGCACGCCGAAGCGGCGCCGGAGTGCGTCTGCGCCGACGCCGGGGCCGCGCCCCAGAACGGTGGCGACGCGCGTCCCCGCTACCGTTATGACCACGACGTCGCGTTCGGCAAGCCCTCCCCGGGCCTGTTGCAGCAAGGCGCGCTGGCGCACGAGACGAGCATCGCTCTCGGTCGGCGCAAAGACCACGACGGGACGTTTCGACCAGCGATATTGGTCCATCGCATCGGCTTCGCCGGCCATCGCCGCCAGTCCGAGTGCGAACGCGAGCGTGAACGACCTGGTTTGTGTCATGTTTGATCTCCCGCAACGAGCAACGCGCCCGGCGGCAGGCGGATCACCCCGCCGTGCAGAAAAGAGGCGCTGACGGTGAGGTTGCTTGCCGGGAGTGGCCGGCTCGGCTACCGCTGCGCCCCATGAAGCTCTATCGCTCCCTCGCGACGGTCGGCGGGCTGACCATGGTCAGTCGCGTGCTGGGATTCCTGCGCGACATCGCGCTGGCGGCCGTGATCGGCGCCGGCCCGGTGGCCGAAGCCTTCGTCGTGGCGTTCCGCTTCCCCAATCTGTTCCGCCGCTGGTTCGGCGAAGGCGCGTTCAACGCCGCCTTCGTGCCGCTGTTCGCCAAGCGGCTCGAAGGCGACGGCAAGGAGGCCGCCCGCGCGCTCGCGTCCGAGGCCCTGTCAGGGCTTGCGTTGATCCTTCTGGTACTGTCGGCCGTGGCGATGCTGGCCATGCCGTGGGCGATGTATGGCCTCGCCCCGGGCTTCACCAGCGACCCGGCCAAGTTCGATCTCGCGGTCGCCATGTCGCGCATCGCGTTTCCCTATCTGCTCTGCATGTCGCTGGTGGCGTTGCTGTCCGGCGTCCTCAATTCCATCGGCCGTTTTGCCGAAAGCTCGGCCGTGTCGATCGTGCTCAATCTGACCCTGATAGCAGCCGTCGGGATCGCGCTGCTGCTGGGCTACGGCAACGATGCGCGAACCGGAATGGTCCTCGCGTGGGGTATCTTTGCGGCCGGCATTCTCCAGCTCGGCGTCCTGCTCTGGGGCGCGCGCCGGGCAGGGCTCCTGCCGCGCCTCGTCCGTCCCGTCTGGTCCGACGACATGCGCCGACTGGTCAAGCTCGGCGTTCCGGGCGTCATTGCCGGTGGCGCCACCCAGATCAACATCGTCATCGGCGGCATGATCGCGTCGATGCAGGCCGGCGCCGTGTCCTGGCTCTATTACGCCGATCGGCTCTATGAATTGCCGCTCGCCATCATCGGCATCGCGCTGGGCGTGGTCCTGCTGCCCGACATCTCGCGCAATCTGCGTGCGGGAAACGAGGCGGCCGTCCACGACAGCCAGAACCGCGCCCTCGAACTGGCGATGCTGCTGACCGTTCCCGCCGCCGTGGCGCTCGCCCTGATTCCGGGTCCGATCATCTCGGTCCTCTTCGAGCGCGGCGCCTTCGGTCCGGCAGACACACGCGCGGTGTCGGCCGCCCTGGCGATCTTCGCCCTCGGCCTGCCCGCGTTCGTCCTCCAAAAGGTTCTACAGCCCGGCTATTTCGCTCGCGAAGACACCCGGACGCCCATGCGCTACACGGCCTGGAGCCTCGGCGTGAACACGCTCGGGTCCATCGTCCTGTTCTTCGTCTTTCCGCGGTTCGGTCTGTCGTCCCATCTCGGCGTGGCGACGGCCACCGTGATCGGCGGCTGGCTCAACGTCACGCTGTTGTATCGGGGTCTCGTGCAACGCGGCCATTTCCGCGCCGATGCGCGGCTCCGCTACGCCCTGCCGATGATTGTCCTGTCGAGCGCCGCCATGGGGCTCGTTCTGGTGATCGCGATGGGCGTCGCGGGGCCCTACTTGGCGGTCCGTGAGCCACTCGTCATGCGTGCCGCGGCACTGGGCGGCCTGGTCGCCGTGGCAGGCATCGTCTATTTCGCCACGGCGGCATTGAGCGGGGCCCTGCGCCTGGGTGGCTTGCGCCGCCTCGTCAAGCGCTGAACCAGCCCTCTTCCGTCAGGGCCGCGCGTTGCGCCGCAGATCGGCCTGATCGTCCCACATCAGGAAGTCCGGGCCGAGGCTCTTGATGTCGGGCGCACCCATGTTGCCCATCACGAGATCGACTTCGTTCTTCAGGATGTTGAGCGCATGTCCCGCCATCGGCTCGCCACCGATCGCGACGCCGTAGAGCGTCATCCGGCCGACGAAGCAGTATTTGGCTCCGAGACACATGGCCGTGACGACGTCCGATCCACGGCGGATGCCGGAATCGAGCATCAACGTCATCTTGTCGCCGACCGCATCGCGGATCGCGGGCAGGACCTCGACGGGCGACGGCGCGCGGTCGAGCTGGCGGGCGCCGTGGTTCGAGACCATGATGCCGTCGATGCCGATCCGGTGCGCGCGCTCGGCATCGCCGGGATGCATGATGCCCTTGATGACGAGCTTGCGCGGCCACAGCTCCCGGAACTTCTCGATGTCGCTCCAGTCGAGCGGCGGCGTGGTCTGGGTCGCCTGGAATGCGGCGACTTTCTCGGGATCGTTCTCGGCGCCGGGCCCGGCATACTTGGCCCAGTTCGACAGCATCGGCGTGCCGCCGCCATTCTTGTAGTAGTTGATCAGCCAGCTCGGATGCGTGGCCGCCTCGAGCAGGATGTGCAGCGGCATCTTGAGCGGCCGCGACATGCCGTTGCGCTTGTTGCGCTCGCGGTTCGAATGCACCGGAACGTCGACGGTGACCACCAGCGTCGACAGCCCGGCGTCGTTCGCCCGCTTGATCATGTCGTAGGAGATGTTCTTGTCCTTGGCGGTATACATTTGATACCAGCCGTGGTCCGGCGCCACCCGCGCCAGGTTCTCGATCGTGTCGGTCGAGGCCCCCGACATGATGAAGGGGACGTTGGCCTTGCGCGCGGCGGCGGCCAGCATCATGTCGGCGCCCGGACGGAACAGCGCGGCGCCGCCCGTCGGCGCGATGCCGACCGGCTGCGAGTAGGTGCGCCCGAACAGCTCCGTCGTCTGCGTGCGCTGCGACACGTCCACCATGTAGCGCGGCACGATGCGATGCCGCTCGAACCCCCACACGTTGCGAGTGAGCCCGGCTTCGTCGTCGAGCCCGCCCTCGATGAAGTCGAAGGCGATTTTCGGCAGCTGGCGCTTGGCGGCGCGGCGAAGGTCGTCGTAGTTCAGAAGTTGGGCCATGGCGTCTCTGGGTCCCCGGCAAGGTGGGAGCGCGTCGTTCGATCGCGCGCTTGTCTGCGCCAAGGGTGGCGGCTCGCGCGGCGGGAGGCAAGCCCGTTGTTGGGGCTTGGTGGACGCGTGTCAGAGCCAGAGGCGCAGGAACACGGTCCCGGCAATCGGCGTCGCGTAGTGCGGTGGACACGGCTTGAAGCCGAGCCCCCGATAAAGGGCTTGCGCCGACTGCATGAAGGGCAACGTATCGAGGTGCATCGCCCGGTAGCCGATCCGGCGGGCTTCCCCGATCGCGGCCTCGGCAAGACGCCGTCCGAGTCCGGTCCCCCGGGCCCTGTCGGCGACATAGAGGCGCTTCATCTCGCAGGCGCCGGCGGCTCCCAGCGGCCTGATCGCGACGCACCCGAGGGACTTGCCATTGGCGTCGCGGGCTAGGAGCAGCGCGCCCTTAGGCGGTGCATAGGCGCCCGGCAGCGCCGCCAGCTCGCCCGCAAAGTCCTGATAGGCGAGATCGATGTCGAGGGACGCCGCATAGGCCCGCATGAGGTCCGCGACCGCCGCGATATCCGCGTCCGTCGTCGCCTGACCGATGGCGACTTCGGACGTCATCAGGCTCCGGGCGGCAGCTCGCCGCCCCTCGGGTCAATCGGCACGTGATGCTGCAACCCGAGCGCGGTCTCGAGCAGCGCGGCTGCGGAGAGGAGCGGGGCCTCGCCGCGCGGCGGACCGACGAGCTGCACTCCGACCGGCCGCCCGAACTGATCGAAGCCACACGGCATCACCAGCGACGGCATACCCATCAGTGTCGGGATCGCGGTCACCAGCGACCCGCCGAGGTAGTTGTCGAGCGGCTCGCCGTCGATGGCGGCCGGCATGCGCTTCATCACGTCGAATGGCGGCGTCGAGGCACCGGGCAGCACCAGCACGTCGTAGGTTTCGAAGAACTGGGCCACTCGGCGATAGAACGCGGCCCGCTCGCGATCCGCCCACGCGATACGGCTCGGCGTGGCCTTGAGGCCTTCCTCGGTGTTCCAGATGATGTCCGCCTTGATCCGCTCCCGGTGCTCGGCGAGCATGGGCTCGCGATCGACGACGTAGGACTGCGCGCGGAGCACCATGAAGGCTTCTGCGATCTGCCCCGGATCGGGATGGGCTTCTTCGACAGGGATGCCGAGGGCCTCGAAATGCCGCAAGGCGGCCTTGCAGATGTCGCGCGTCTCGCGTTCGACCGGAAACGCGCCGCCGAAGCTCTCTGTCCAGGCGACGCGGCGCGGCCGGGCAGGCGAGTCCACGGCCGTCACGAAGGGGATCGACGGCGCATCGAAGGTCTGCGGATCGCGCGGGCAGAAGCCGGCCATCGTATCGAGAAACAGCGCGAGATCTCCGATCGTGCGCGCCATCGGCCCTTGCACCGAGAGCGGCGCGTAGAGGTTGTTGGATGTCCCGCGCGTCACGCGTCCGGGTGACGGCCTGAGCCCGGTGACCGAGCAGTAGCTCGCCGGACGACGCAGGGAGCCGGCATGGTCCGAGCCGTGCGCCAGCCAAACTTCGCCCGCAGCCAGCGCCGCCGCC
>JBGSJD010000519.1:0-20128 GCA_041742195.1 Hyphomicrobiaceae bacterium | reverse complement strand
GCCGCCGGCCGCCTCGGGCGTGCTGTATCTGGCGGACGGCACGACGCCGGTCGTCGCCGGTGCGCCACTCACCCCGGCTCAGGCCGCGAGCCTCGTGTTCGTCCCCGCGCCGAACTTTAACGGCCCCGTGCCGCTGAGCTTCACGGTCACCGACGACGACGGCGCGGTCAGCGCTCCGTCGCCCGTCACGATCACAGTGGTCGACGTGAACGACGCGCCGGTGACGACACCGCTCGAGGTCTCAACGAAGCAGGATGCCCCCTTGGCCGGCGTTCTGACCGCCACGGATGTCGATGGCGATCCGCTGCAATTCGCGGGTCCGATTGAGGGGCCGACGAACGGGACAGTGACGATCGAGCCGAATGGCGAGTTCATATACACGCCGAGGTTCGGCTTCTCTGGGAAGGACAGCTTTGTCGTCGAGGTCTCGGATGGGCGCGGGGGCACGACGAGCTTGCTGGTGACTTTGCACGTGCTGCCGATCGCGGGGCCGATCGTTTCCGGTGGCGCCGCGATCAGCGCCATCGAGGGCCTCGCCGCGGTCGCTCAGGACAGCATCGTCGTCGACGGGATCGTCATGGAAACGGTGGCGGCGCTCGGTCTCGATCCGGCTCAGTCTCTGACCTATCGCACGCAGGGTATTGTCGTCGGCGCTGTCAATGCGCTGTCGGGTGTCGCGTTGCTCGGTGAACTCGATCGTACTGGGGGCGGCTATCAGCCGCCAATCATGGCGAGCCTGTCCGCGGCGGCCTGGTCGACACGAGGAACGGAATCCATCGCCACATCGGCCGCCGATCTGGATGCGAAATTGCTCCCGGACTACTCGCTCAGGATCGAGGCCGTCGACCATCGGGATGGCACCGAAACGGACGGGAAGGAGATTGTCGTCCGGACGCTCATCCGCGATCGGCTCCTGATGATCGGGCTCGACACGGGCCGCCCGACTGATGGACAGGAGGGCGTTGTCGCCTATCGCCTGACGATGCCGGACGGTGGTCCGTTGCCGTCATGGATCGGCGCGACGGACACGGGGAGCTATCTGGCCGAGGTTCCCATGGGCCGCGAAACGCTGTCGTTGCGCATCTCGGCGGTCCTGTCCGATGGCACGCAGATCGTCAGCGACGTTACCGTGGTTCTTGCAACGGGCCAGGTCTTGGATACGCCGCCGTCGACCGACCGTCCGCCGATGCTCGATGACACGTTGCGGGAGAACAGGCAGCGCATCAATCCGTAACTCCCGCGCGCCGTGCTTGGCCGCAAGACGGGCCGGGCACGGCGTGCGGAACACACCACTCCGACCACCAGGGCATGCCGAGCCACGGCCGGCGTCGAGCCATCGCCACCTGCCGCTTTCTGTTGTTTCAAGGGTCGGCGCGCGCCCACATGATGGCGCGGCGACAACTCGCCTGAGATCACAGGTCGCGCGCGGCCCGCACTATCGGCCATTGTAGCGCGGCTTGCGTTTCTCGACGAAAGCCGCGAGGCCCTCCTGGCAGTCCTCGGTGGTCGCCACGATGGCGAAGGTCTCGGCCGCGTTCTCGATGGCACGCCGATAGTCCGCGTCGACGGCCCGGAGGAACGCGTCCCGCCCGAGCTTCATGACGACCGGCGACTTCTCCTTGAACCGGCCGCAAAGCTCCCGCGCCCGCTCGCGCGCGGTCCCCTTCGGCACGATCTCGCTGACGAGCCCCATCCGGAACGCGGTCTGCGCATCGAACGGTTCGCCGAGAAACAGCGGCCCGAACGCCTGATGCTTGCCGACGAGGCGCGGCAGCTGCACGAAATGCAATGCCGGAATGAGGCCGACGTCGATCTCCGGGTAGCCGAACGTGGATCCCTCGCCGGCGATGATCATGTCGCACGAGATGGCGATCGTCATGCCGCCGGCGCGCGCCGCTCCGTCGATGGCGGCCAGCGTCGGCTTCCCCATCCGGTACTGGATGTCGTTGAGTGCAAAATACAGCCTCTCGAGAAATCCCTTGGCCTCGAGCGCGCCCTTGCCCTTGACGATGTCGAGATCGAGTCCGGCACAGAACACTTTCTGCGCGCTCGAGATCATGACGGCCCGCACCCCGTCGTCCGTCCGGGCGCGATCCAGTGCGGCGAGGAGGTCGTCGATCAGCTCGAGGCTGAGCGCGTTTACCGGCGCTCGATCGAGGACGATCTCGGCGATGCCTTCGGCGACGTCGTATCGAACATGCGTGCTGACCATCGGTTCGTCCCTGGCTGCTGATCGGGCGCGCCGCGTCAAGCGACGAGCAGCGCATTGGCAAGGTCGAGGGCGACAGGCGCCTCGTCAAGCAGCCGATCCGTGATCGCATCCTCCCATTTGAGGCTCTGCAGGCTCTGCGGCCGGCTCTGGCCCATGCGGTGCTCGAGGACGAGGCGCGACAGCAGCATGCGCCGCGCGTCCCCGCCCGCGACGCCGAGCTCCGAGCCTTCCACCGCCATGAGCACGGCAGTCGTCGCGTGATAGAGTTGCGCCGCCGCGATCCGGCAGAAGCGCTCGTTGCCCGGATCGGACGCGACCTCCTCAGCGAGCCGGAACGCATCGGCGACGCCGCCTTCGAGACGCGTGCGGAATTGCCCTGGCATCTGCGGCGCCTGTTCGAGGCGTCGGCCGAGATCCTCACGCAACGCCCGGTGTGCGCCGACTTTCCCGACGGCGCGCTGCACTGCATCGAGCGCGTTGATGTTGCTGGTCCCTTCCCACAACAGCCCGAGATGCGCATCGCGCACGAGCCGGGCATTCGGCCAGTCCTCGATGTAGCCGTTGCCGCCGCGCGCCTCCATGGCGCCTGTCGCCACCGGAACATTGTCACGGCAGGCGCGATACTTGGCGATCGGCGTCAACATACGCAGGATCTGCTCGTAGCGGCTGTCGCTGTCGGCGTGGCCCGAGGCATAGGACGCATAGAGCATCGCGGAGAGCGCCTGCTCGGTCGGGACCATGAGCTTGAGCAGTTGCCGCCGCATCAGCGGATGCTCGATCACGGCGCGGCCGAACGCATTGCGATGTCGGCTGGCGATGAGCGCTTCGTTCAGGCAGCGGCGCATCATGCCGGCTGCCCGTGTGAGATGCGAAATGCGGCTCGAGTTGACCATGACGAGCATGTGCTTGAGCCCCTGGTCGAGTTGGCCGACCTGATAGGCGACGGCACCTTCGAAGACGATCTCGCCGCTGGCCATGCCCTTGCTGCCGAGCTTGTCCTTGAGTCGCATGATCCGGTAACTGTTGCGGGTGCCGTCATCGAGCGTTTTCGGCATCAGGAAAAGACCGAGACCCTTGCCGCCGGTTGCAGCCCCCTCGGGGCGCGCGAGCAGCACGGCGAGCTCCGCGTCCACATTCGAGCAGAACCACTTCTCGCCATGGAGCCGCCAGTGATCGCCGTCGCGCACGGCCGTCAGCTCGGCCGCTCCGACATCCGATCCGCCGGCTTTCTCGGTCATGAACTGCGCGCACTTCATGAGCTGGCCCATGTCCTGCGACCACATCGCGTCGAGATACCTGGCCTTGATCTCGGGCGTGCCAAAGCGGTCGATGAGCGCCGACGAGCTGTCCGTGAGGTTGACCGGGCAAAGCAATCCGAACTCCGCCTGCGCGAACAGGTAATGAAACACGTATTTCGCGATCGGCGGCAATTTGGCCGGCCAGCCGAGCACGCCGGGCCGATGCGTCATGGCGTGCATGCCGAAGTGCCCGAAGGCGATCGCCTCCATCTCCCGATAGGCGGGATGAAATTCGACCCACTCCTCATCGCGACCGAAGGCATCGCGATAGCGCAATGTCGGCGTGTGCCGCTCAGCCGCATCGGAGAGCGCACCGAGTCGCCCGCCTCCAAGCGCTCCGAGTTCCCGAAGGTGCGGTTCGAGATGGGCCAGCAGCGGAGCGTCCATATAGAGCGGCAACAGGCTCCGCACGCTCGGGTCGATGTCATAGAAATTGAGACCCCGGCAATCCGGCGCCACGTGCTGCGATCGCCGCGCCGAACCGACGCGCAGACCGGAGGTGGGCGTGGTCTCGATGGCGTGCTGGCCGGCGGTCATTGGCGTTGTCCTCCAGAGGCTTCCGCAGTTGGGGCGTACCGAACTCGTGTCGCTGCGTCGGGCGCTGTCGAGCGCGCGAGGGGCGATCGGCAGACCGGGGCGACACGGCGCGGCCCTCGGACGCCTTTGGACCGCGCGGATCACCCTGATTGATCTACTTAGGTTTGCGCGGAATGCTTCGTCAAACGACTTGTGGGGCGCCAGACTTGAGCGAAACGCAACGCCATGACGTGGCGTCGTCCGTCTCCTCTTCATGCCCTGGGTATCGAAAGTCTGCCCGGCCCTGATCTGGCGACCAACGCCGTGAGCAGCGCCCATGTCTGCGCCCGCCCCACGCGGCGCAGCATTGTCCTGCGCGGCGAAGCCAGACATGCCGACGACCAATCGCCCCGTCTCCTCGAATTTGCGCAGCCGACAGGTCTCGTCGCGGTCGGCGAAGCGAGCCGGACGGCAAGGAAGGGCATGGAGCCCATGCTCATCGTCAGACAGCAACCAGCGAGTGGGACGCGAGTGGCAATACCACATGATCAGAATGCGTCATGAGTTAACGGCGAGCGGCTTTGAACCGCGCCGCGAAAGTCTTTGGGATGACGAACTGTGGGCTTCGAAGTCGGGCTCTGCGCTCTGAGGCATCAACTGAGAAAATCTCCCGAAAACGCAAATAATCTGGCGACTTGCGGGGATGGGAGCCTGTGCAACCTCTGTGCACAACTGATTCATTTCCATTGCAGTAATTCCGCAACTCGAAATCCGCCACGAATCGGTTAATACACGCTCCAGTGGTTGCATTGATTTGTATTCGCATTACCGGTCGATGTCCCCCGCGCAGAGTTCGGGCAAGCAGCAAGACCGACAGCAAATTGTCCGGCAGCGTTGTCGCCGATTGTGAGGCGTGAAGCAACGCGACGGGCGGGACGATGAGAACTACGGCAAGAGCATTCGCAGCGGGCTTGATCGGCTTCGCAATGGCACTGCTTGGCCTTGTTGCCTCGGCGGAGGCCGCCATCGACGTCAACAAGAGCTTCTCGCCGGGCACACGCTATCCAGGCCAGATCAGCCGGTTGGCGGTACGGTTGCTGAACTCGGCGCTGGTGCCGTCTACGAGCGTGAATTTCAACGACGTCTTCCCTGACGACGTGTTTGTTTCCGCCACTCCGAATCTGTCGTCGACCTGCGGTGGCACCGCGACGACAAACAACACGGCGACCAGGGGCGAGCTCACCCTGGCAGGCGGCACGATTCCGGCCGGTGACGGCACCAACCCCGGCGTGTGTCTCATCGAGATCGATGTTTTCTCGTCGCGCAAGGGCACCTACATCAACGAAATCCCGGTCGGCGCTGTCACGGCGATTACGGGTGGCGTTCCGGAATCCAATACGCAGGCGTCGCAGGGTACGCTGGCGGTCATTCTGCAGGACCTGACCTACGCGATCGATGTCGGCCTCAGCCGTGTCGTGCAGGGCTACGAGACGACGACCTACACCATCACGCTCAACAACCCGAACCCGGTCCCACTGACCGGGACGAGTTTCATTCACGACCTCTGGCAAAGCGGTTACCATCTGCGCGCCACGGACGCTGGCGCGACCACGTGCGGAGCGGGCACCGTCAACATCACGCCGCGCCCGCCGAGGACTGCTTCATATGGGCCTACGTCGCAGATCGAACTGACGGGCGGCGTCATCCCGGCCAATGGATCATGCACGGTTACCTTCAGCGTGACGCCATCTGCCGATCCGCAGGGTATCTATGTCGGCGCGTCGCTCAGCCAGACCATTCCGCTCAATGGGATCTCGACGAACGAAGGCGCGACCAACTCCGCGTCGCCTTCGACGACGGTCACGACCTACACGGGAATTCGCGTCCTCAAGTATTTCAACGGCTCGACAAGTTCGTCGGTGAACCTGATCACTAACCCGACATCGGCGTTGCGCATCGATTTCATCAACTACAACACGACCAACCCTGTCGCGAATTTCAATCTCACGGACGTCATGCCGACCGTGCCGGCTCAGATGACCGTGGACTCGCTTGGCGCGAACAGCTGCGGCGGGACGTCGACCACTGATGGCGTCAGCCTGACGATGACGGGTTCGACGTTGGCGGCCGCTGCCGCCAACGTGGCGGGCCTTCAGACCGTCACATGCTCGATCAACGCGACCGTCAGCTATCCGTCGGCCGGCTCCTATTTCAATCGCATCCCGGAGGGCACCGCCAGCACTGGAAGCTTGGCGGGCTTCAATTTTTCGGCCACATCGGCAACCCTGACCGTCTCCGGACGCATTCTCGAGATCGCAAAGACATTTGACAGCATCACCAACTACCAGGGTGATTTCATCGATCTCACTTTCACGCTGACGAATGCGTCACCGACGGTCACCGTCTCCAATATAGATCTGACCGACGACCTGCTTGCCACCATGGGGGCCGGGTTTCGCGTCAGCAGTGCCGGCGTGATCAGCAATACGTGCAGCGCAACGCCTGTCGCGGTTGCCGACGCCACGTCATTCCAGTTGAACGATATGACCGTGGCACCGGCTTCGACGTGCGCGGTGACGCTCCGGATACAATCATCGGCCGACACATGGCCGGCGTTTCAAACCTTTTCAAACCGCACCAACACCATTCCCATTGGTGGCATTACGTTCGACACACCAGGAAATCCAGGCCAGGTCTTTCCGATCATTGTCAGTGCGACGCTGCGGATGTACCCGGGGCTGCGGGTGTTCAAGTCGTTCGCGCCCACGACACTTGGTCCCCTGGGACAAACAAGGATGCGCCTGCAGATTACTCGCTACGGCCGCACCAACAAATCGTCGACGAGTGCAATTTCGCTGACCGACAATATGCCGGCGGGCTTTGTAGTTGCGGCCGTACCGAATGTGTCGAACGGTTGCGGCGGCACCGTCAGTGCAAATCCGGGTGACACGTCTGTCACTCTGACTGGCGGCAGTCTGCCGGCGTTTGCCGCGACATCGACGCAATGCACGATCCTTGTCAACGTGACCGCGCCGCCGTTGACGCCGCCCGCGACGACGCAGACCTTCACCAATACGATCACTGGCGGGCTTCCTGGGCTTCCGAGTCAGCTGACGGCGTTGGATGACGGCCAACCCGCCCCCTACAACGCTCTGCAACTCCATCAGAACTCGTCGGCTGTACTCACTGTGCGCGCTACGAGCGTCAGCGCCAACAAGGAGTTCACGCCGACCGCCATCAACGGTGGCGCGTCGTCTCGTGTGACCATCACGTTCTCGAATGTCGAGCCGACGGCGATCAACCTGACCGGCGTGTCGATCACCGACAGCTTCGCCGGGACGGACATGCGGCTCTATTCGAACGTCAACCCGACGTTCACCGATCTCGCTGGTAATCCGAACGCCAACGGCTGCCGCGGCGGCATCTTCACCGGAGCGCCTGGCGCGAGTTCCTTCACGCTGACGGGGGCCGAGATTGACGCCGGCCGCAATTGCAAGCTCGAGTTCAATGTTACCGCCTTCAAGGGCGGCAACCATATCAACACGCTGTCGGCTGGCGATGTCATCACCAACGAGGGCGTGACCAACATTTCGAACGTTGCCGCAACCCTCACGGTCGGCCGCCAGGTCAACGTCGGTAAAGGCTTTGTTCCTAACATTATCGCTGTCGGCGAGCAGTCGACGCTGACGATCGACTTCTACAACACCAACGTCGCACCAAACAACGAAACCGGCGCCAGCCCGGCGCTGATCGACCTGCTTCCAGCTGGCGTGACGGTCGTCGGTGCGCCGACGACGAACTGCGCGGGTGGCACCGTGACGACCGGCACGACGGCGGGCCAGCAGTTCATCCGTCTGGATGGCGGATTGTTCGTTGCAGAGAATGTGTGTCAGATCACGGCACAGGTCACGGCGGCAGCCTCCGGAGTTTATGAAAACGTCATCCCGGCCGGCGACCTGACGACGCTCTCCGGCGCTCAGAATCCGGACACCGCGCGAGCCACGATCCGCGTCATCGCCCCACCGACGATCACCAAGTCCTTCCTGCAGCCCCAGATTCCGACCGGCGGAACGAGCCGCATCCGCTTCACCATCGCCAATCCCAACAATGCGACCCTGGCGCCGACCGGCCTGACAGGTGGGTCCTTCTCCGACACCCTGGCCAACATGGCCATTGCAGCCCCACTGTACGTGGCGGGCAACTGCACGGGCTTCACGGATAACGCGGTCATTGGCGGAACGAGCTTCACCGCCTCCAACATCTCTCTGGCGCCATCGGCAAGCTGCTTCATCGATCTCGATGTGACGAGCTCGACCGTTGGTCTGCATGACAACCAGACGACGGGGGTCACCAGCAATCAGACGGTCGGCCCCGGCGCGCCCTCCAACATCGCGCAGCTCCGTGTGCTCGAACCCGTGACTCTGGCCAAATCGTTCGACGTCGCGAGCGTTGCCGTCAACGAACCGGTGCGCATGACGTTTGTCCTGACCAACCCGAATCCGGTTGCCGTCACGCTGAACAATCCCGGCTTCACGGACACGTTCCCCACGGCGCCCGGCCAGATGACCGTTGCGCCCGTTCCGAACGTGGCGACCTCCTGCAGCATCATTGTCCGCAACCCGGCGAATTCGGCGGCACCGGCTTCGGGTGATCCGGGCATCTTCGTCAGAAATGGCACCGTACCCGCGAACTCGAGCTGCACCGTCGCGATCAATGTCGTGGCCAATGCGGCCGGCAACTACGTCAACACCACCTCTACCCTGTCGACTGTCGCCGGCATCGCGCCCGCTGCAACTGCACCGCTGACCGTCGTACCGCGCGTGTCGTCGATCGAAACGACGAAGACCGCGACGGTCACCGTCGCGAGCGGCGCCAACAACACCATCACCGATGCGGGCGACGCGGTCACGTATACGCTCACGATCCGAAATACCGGCAATACGACGCTGACGGCTGTCGGCATCGCATCGGATACCTTGACGCGGCTCGGCGGCGGCGCGCTGACGCTGACTTCGGGACCAACCTTCGTGTCCAACTCGAGCGGATCACCGGCTGGAACGCTGGTGCCGAACGAGATCGCGACCTTCACGGCGAGCTACACGCTGGTGCAGGCGGACATCGACGCCGGAGGTGTGTCCAACACGGCAACTGGCACAGGGACCCCGTCCGGTGGACCTGCTGTCACCGACGTCTCGGACGACGGCATCGATACCGACGGCAACACGGCAGACGATCCGACAGAGACGCCGATCACCCGCACGCCATCGATCGAAACCACCAAGACGGCAATCGCGACGGTCGCCGCAGGCGCGAGCCCGACTGTGACTGATGCGGGCGACGCGGTGAACTACACGATCACTGTCCGCAATACGGGCAACGTCACCCTGACGGCGGTGGGTATCGCGTCGGACACGCTGACCCGTCTCGGTGGTGGCGCGCTGACGCTGACGTCCGGCCCGACGTTCACGTCGAACTCGGGAGCCTCTCCGGCCGGCACTCTCGTGCCTGGTGAGACTGCGACGTTCTCGGCGAGCTACACGCTGGTGCAGGCAGATATCGACAATGGCGGTGTGTCGAACACGGCGACTGGCACGGGCACGCCCCCGACGGGACCGGCCGTGACCGATGTCTCGGACGACGGCATCGACACAGATGGCAACACCACGAACGATCCGACCGAGACGACAGTCACGCGCACGCCGTCGATCGAGACCACCAAGACGGCCATCGCCACCATCGCCGCCGGCTCGAACCCGGCGATCACCGATACCGGCGACGCGGTGAACTATACGATCACCGTCCGCAACACGGGCAACGTCACGCTGACGGCGGTGGGTATCGCGTCCGACACGCTGACCCGTCTCGTCAGCGGCGCCGCGCTGACAATGACTTCGGGGCCGACATTTGTGTCGAACTCCGGCGCCTCTCCGGCCGGCACGCTGGCGCCCGGCGAGACTGCGACGTTCACGGCGAGCTACACGCTGGTCCTGGCGGACATCAACGCCGGAGGTGTGTCCAACACGGCGACCGGTACGGGCACGCCGCCGACGGGACCGGCCGTGACCGATGTGTCTGACGACGGCATCGACACAGACGGCAACACGACGAACGATCCGACCGAGACGATCGTCACGCGCACGCCGTCCATCGAAACCACCAAGACGGGCGTTGCAACGGTGGCATCCGGCGCCAGCCCGACCGTGACCGATGCAGGCGATGCGGTGAACTACACGATCACCGTCCGCAATACGGGCAACGTGAGCCTCACGGCCGTCACCATCGCGTCGGACACGTTGACCCGCCTCGGAGGCGGCGGACTGACGCTGACATCTGGCCCTACGTTCGTCTCCAACTCGGGCGCCTCTCCCGCCGGCACCCTCGTGCCTGGAGAAACGGCGACGTTCACGGCGAGCTACACGCTGGTGCAGGCCGACATCGACGCCGGAGGCGTGTCGAACACAGCGACAGGGCGCGGCACACCGCCGACGGGTCCAGCCGTCACCGACGTCTCCGACAACGGCATCGACACGGACGGAAACACGACCGACGACCCCACCGTCACGACGATCACGGGCACGCCGTCGGTCGAGACGACGAAGACGGCGACCGTGACGATTGCTGGTGGTGCAATCCCAACTCTCGTCGATGCGGGCGATGTGGTGAACTATACGATCACCGTCCGCAACACGGGTAACGTCACCCTGACATCCGTCGGAATCGCGTCCGACACACTGACCCGCCTGGGTGGCGGCGCGTTGACGCTGACCACCGCGCCGACCTTTGTCTCGAACTCCGGCGCCTCACCGGCCGGCACGCTGGCGCCGGGCGAGACCGCGACGTTTACCGCATCCTACACGCTGGTGCAGGCCGACATCGCTGCGGGCGGCGTGTCGAACACGGCGACCGGCACGGGCACGCCGCCGACCGGTCCCGCTGTCACCGATATCTCGGACGACGGCATCGACACGGACGGCAATACGGTCGACGACCCGACCGAGACGCAGATCACCAGCGCGCCCGCGATTGAAGCAACGAAGACGGCAACGGCGACGGTGGCCGCGGGGGCAAGCGCGACGGTCGTCGACGCCGGTGACACGGTGACCTACACGATTGCGCTCCGAAACGTCGGCAATACCACTCTGAGCTCCGTTGGCGTGGCGTCCGACACTCTGACCCGGCTCGGCGGCGGTGCATTGACGCTCACGTCAGGCCCGGTGTTCGTGTCGAATTCGGGCGCGTCGACGGCTGGAAATCTCATCCCGGGCGAGACGGCGACGTTCACGGCCACCTACACGCTCGTTCAGGCGGATATCGACGCAGGAGGCGTGTCGAACACGGCGACCGGCAGCGGCACGCCGCCGACGGGTCCCGCTGTCACCGACGTCTCGGACGACGGCATCGACACGGATGGCAACACGACCGACGATCCGACCGAGACGGTGATTGCCGCAGCGCCTGGTATTGAAGTCACGAAGACGGCGGTCGCCTCGGTTGCGGCTGGCGCCAGCCCCACCGTCGTCGATGCCGGCGACACGGTCACGTACACGATGGTGGTGCGGAACACCGGCAACACCAGTTTGACGTCGGTCGGGATCGCATCGGATACGCTGACTCGCATCGGCGGTGGCGCCCTGACGCTGACCACGGCGCCGACGTTCGTGTCGAACTCCGGCGCATCTCCGGCAGGAACCTTGCTGCCGGGCGAGACCGCGACGTTCACGGCGACCTACATCCTCGTGCAGGCCGACATCGATGCAGGCGGTGTGTCGAACACCGCAACGGGGCGCGGCACACCACCGACCGGACCGGCGATCACCGACGTCTCTGACGATGGTATCGATACGGACGGCAACACGACCGACGACCCGACGGAGACGAGCGTCACCCAGGCGCCGTCGATCGAGACCACCAAGACCGCCGTGGCAACGGTGGCGTCCGGTGCCAACGCAACCGTCACGGACGCCGGCGACGCCGTAAACTATACCATCACGCTCAGGAACACCGGCAACACGACCCTGACGGCTGTCGGGATCGCGTCGGATACGCTGACCCGGCTCGGCGGTGGCGCCCTGACACTGACCACGGCGCCGGCGTTCGTGTCGAACTCCGGCACGTCTCCGGCGGGAACCTTGCTGCCGGGAGAGACCGCGACGTTCGCCGCATCCTACACGCTGGTGCAGGCCGACATCGACGCTGGCGGTGTGTCGAACACGGCAACCGGACGCGGCACACCGCCGACCGGACCGGCCGTCAGCGACGTCTCCGACGATGGCATCGATACCGACGGCAACACGACCGACGACCCGACGGAGACGAGCGTCACCCGGGTGCCGTCGATCGAGACCACCAAGGCCGCCGTAGCAACAGTGGCCTCCGGTGCCAATGCGACTGCGACGGATGCCGGCGACGCGGTGAACTACACGATCACTGTCCGCAATACGGGTAACGTCACGCTCACCGCAGTCGCCATCGCGTCGGATACGCTGTCTCGCCTCGGCGGTGGAGTTCTGACGCTCACGACGCCGCCGACGTTCGTGTCGAACTCCGGCGCCTCTCCGGCTGGCACGTTGGCGCCCGGCGAGATTGCAACGTTCTCGGCCGCCTACACACTCGTACAGGCCGACATCGACGCGGGCGGCGTCTCGAACACCGCGACGGCGACCGGCACGCCACCGACTGGACCGGCCGTCACCGATGTCTCGGACGACGGCATCGATACGGACGGCAACACGACCGACGATCCGACCGAAACCACGGTCGCTCGCACGGCATCCGTCGAGACGACGAAGACCGCGGTTGCAACGGTGGCCTCCGGTGCCAATGCGACTGCGACGGATGCCGGCGACGCGGTGAACTACACGATCACCGTCCGCAATACGGGCAACGTCACGCTCACTGCGGTCGCCATCGCATCGGATACCCTGACCCGTCTCGGCGGCGGTGCCCTGGCACTCACCACGCCGCCGACGTTCGTGTCGAACTCCGGCGCCTCTCCGGCTGGCACGCTGGCGCCCGGTGAGATTGCAACGTTCTCGGCCGCCTACACACTCGTACAGGCCGACATCGACGCGGGCGGCGTGTCGAACACGGCGACGGGCAGCGGCACGCCGCCGACCGGCCCAGCAGTCACGGACATCTCGGACGACGGCATTGATACGGACGGCAACACGACCGACGATCCGACGGAGACGCCCATCACACGGTCGCCTGCGATCGGTCTCGTGAAGACCGCGAGCACGGCTGCCTTCTCGTCGCCGCCGCGCCCCGGTGACCTGATTACCTACACCTATGTCGCGACGAACCTCGGCAACGTCACGCTGACGAACGTGGCCATCACTGAGGCCCCGGCCGACTTCACCGGCACGGGTACGTTGCCCTCACCAGCCTACGCATCAGGTGGCGGTGACCTCGATGGCGGCCTCGGTACGCCGACGGACATCGCGCCTGGCCAGACCGTGACCTTCACGGCCCCCTACGCATTGACCCAGGCCGACATCAACGCCGGCACGGTCACGAACCGCGCTTCGGCCACCGGTTCCGTGCCCGGCGGCGGCACGGTCAGCGATCTGTCGGACGAGAGCCAGCCGACACCCGGCAATGACGATCCGACACAAGTGACCATCCCGCGCGCGCCGGCGCTGCAGCTCAAGAAGACACTGGACCAGACCACGCAGATCTACCCGTTTGTCTACGAAGTCTTCTACACGCTGCGCTTACAGAACACGGGCAACACTTTGGTCTCCCAGGTCCGGATGCAGGACGATCTGCGCGCGGCGCTGACGCCAGGCCAACTCCTGTCGGCGCCGGCCGTAACGATCACCGGCTTCTCCGGAACGCCCGGTGTGAACGCCGGCTTCGACGGATCGGTCGTAACGGAGTTGCTGTCGGGCAACCCGGAGCTGCTGCCGAGCCAGACGGGTGAAGTCAGGATCCGTGCCCGCGTCTCGTTCATCAACGGCTTCCCGCCCGTCGGGCAGGGCAACACGGCCTACGCGTCGTCGACCGAGGTTCCGGGGCCCGTGCGCTCCGACGACCCGACGATTACGCCGGGCAATCCGCTCGACACCAATCCGACGCCGGAGCCGGTCAATGACGTCGACAACGATGGTGCGCCTGACACGCGTGAATCGGACGCCACCGATCGCGACGGTGACGGCACGCCGGATCGACAGGATTACGATCCGACCGGCTATTTCTACTGCGAGGAGACCGGCAACATCCTGACGGGCGGCCTCGTCACGGTCACCGGTCCGCTCGGCGCGCAGCGTGGCGCGGGCACGTCGAACAACATCACGATCGTTCGTGACGGTGCCGCCGGCAGCTATCAGTTCCACGTGAGCGCTCCGGGGCGCTATGTGCTCTCCTACGACCTGCCGCCGACGGGTGTGGCAAGCACGACTCGCTTGCCGGCCGGAGATCTCGACGTCACCTCGCTGTTGCCGGCCAATCCGGCCGTGCTCGGTGGAGGAGAAGTCGGGTCGACCGGTCGACTGTCGGATTTCTCGGCTGCAGGAAATCGGTTCTATCGCGTCTTCGATATCGAGGAGAACGATCCGACCGTCTTCAACAACAACATCCCGCTCATGCACTGCGGCGTGCCTTCGGTGTCGGCAGCAAAGCAGTTGGTCGGAACGCCGACCCTGCTGTCGAGCGGCGCCACCCGCATGACCTTCCGGACGACGATCCAGAGCACGGGCAGCACGCAGGTCCGCAACGCAACCCTGACGGACGACCTCAACGCCGTCTTCGGCGCTGGCAATCACGTCGTCAGTCGCGTGGCACTGGTCGAAGCTCCGATCGGTTTCACTGCGGGCCATAACCCGGCGTTCAATGGCGCTTCGGACATCAACCTTCTGACGGCCGGCGGCATCCTCGAGCCGGGCCAGAGGGTCATCGTCGAATTCCAGGTCGACGTGCGGGTGACGACGAGCGGCACGTTCGTCAATACCGTCACGGCCGGCGGGCAATCGCCCTTGACGGGACTGCCGGTGGCGCCAGCCGTTGCCACCGCATCGGTCGACGCACAGTCGCCGGACTCGCTGGGTCAGCTTGTAGTCGAGAAGGCGACGAAGCGCACCACGGCTCGGCTCGGTGACGTGATCCCCTACACGGTGACCGTCAAGAATCCCGCCACCCGCGATCGCGTCGGCGTCGATGTCGTCGACTTCCTGCCGGCCGGGTTCACCTACCGCCCCTCGACAGGGCGTGTCGATGGGGCCGCGAACGAGCCGACGGTCAGCGGTCGGCGGGTCGTATGGCGCAACCTGACGATACCGGCGAGCGCCACCGTTACGATCACGTTCAATCTCGGCGTCGGCGCAGCGGCCGCCGGCAACGAGTTCGTCAATCTGGCCTGGGCCGAGGATCCCCTGAGCGGCGATCGCATCTCGAATATCGGTAAGGCCGTTGTGAAGCGCGAGCTCGAGCACGTCTTCGATTGCGGCGAGATCGTCGGCAAGGTCTTCGACGACAAGAATCGTAACGGCTATCCCGACGAGGGCGAACCAGGTCTGCCCGGTGTTCGTGTCGTGACGGCCCGCGGTCGCTTGATCACCACGGACAAGCACGGGCGCTTCAATGTCCCATGCGCCGATATCCCTGACGAGAACATCGGCTCGAACTTCATTCTGAAGATCGACACCCGCACGTTGCCGACGGGCTACCGCGTGACGACGGAGAACCCCAGGGTGATCAGGTTGACCCGGGGCAAGCTCTCTACGGCCAACTTCGGTGCGAGCATTTCGAGCGTGGTGCGCATCGATCTCAACGCTGCGGCGTTCGTCGGCCAGACGAGTGAGCCCGGTGGCCGACTGGTCCGCGCCATCGATCAACTCGTCGAGAAGCTCATGACCAGTGATCCGACCGTCGTGAGCCTCAGCTACCGGGCGGTAGGGCCGCGCGAGAATGCAGCAGAACGCCTCAAGACCGTGTCGCGTCTCCTGACTGAACGCTGGCAGAAGGCCGGCGGACGATATCGGCTCGATATCGAAGCAAGAACCGTGACGGAACAGTGAGGCGGCGCACAATGAAGACGGACATCAGGCTTATGCTGCCGAACACGCGCTGCTCGATCCAGGCTCTCCTCCTCGCCATGGGGTTGGGATCGTTCGGCTGGATCATCGTCGCACCGGAGGCAAAGGCGGGCCCCCCCGCCGTGGATCACGTCGGCGGGCCGCGCGAGGGGCGCGGCCAGACGACATCGATCGAGGTTGGCGAGAACACCGAAAAGAGCGGACGGGCCGATGATCCCGGCGCAGTCGGCTTCTCGATCAGCGTCGACGGTGACCGGCTGGCTGGCGACGCGAAACCGGTCGACGTGACGCGCAAGGCCGATCTCGCTCTCAACGCGGTCGACATCCAGGTCAAGTTCGATGGCTTGGACGCCCGGCCGATCCTGAATGTCGCGACCGCCGATCTGCGCCACAGCTATCTCGCGAACGATAGGGTCACGTTCAACGTCACGACGAATTATCCGAACTGGATCAAGAAAGCCGAGATTCGGATCTACGACGCCGAGCACGGGATGTCGGGGCGCCCGCTCGACCTCGTCGATGTGAAAGGCATCGGCGAGGATGCCCACTGGGTTATGCCGCCCGAAGGACCGGAAAAGTATCTCTACGTCTTGCGCGTCTATGACGGCGAGGGCCGCTTCGACGAGACCGTGCCGCTCGCACTGCGGCGCACGGCCCGCGATTTCGCGACGCACGCGACCGCGCCACAGATGCGGCCCGTATCGGCGGGGCGTGCGGAGGATCGGACGTCGATCCGCAACATTCCGGTTCACGGCGGCTCGGTCACGGTCTTTGGACGCGACGTGCCGGCCGCCTACAAGGTCACGGCGCTCGGCGAGAGCGTTCCGCTCGATCCTAGCGGCTCTTTCGTGGTCCAGCGGATCTTGCCGCCGGGAGCCCACACCGTCGACATCGACGTGAAGGGCGCCAAGGACGGTCATTTGAATTTCTCGCGCGATATCGAGATTCCCGAGAACGAATGGTTCTATGTGGGCATGGCCGATCTGACCGTCGGCAAGCGGTTCGGCAGCAAGGAACTCGTCCCGGCAGCGCCGGGAGAATATGAAAGCGTCTACAACAGGGGCCGTCTGGCATTCTATCTGAAAGGCAAGATCAAGGGGCGATACCTCCTCACCGCGTCGGCCGATACGGGCGAGGAAAAGGTCCAGAACCTGTTCAAGAATGCCGATGGCAAGGGACCGCAGGAACTGATCCGGCGCATCGATCCCGACACATTCTATCCGGTCTACGGTGACGACTCGACCGCCATCGAGGACGCGCCGACCGATGGAAAATTCTATGTCCGCCTCGAGCGGGACGGCAGCCACGTCCTGTGGGGCCGCTTCAAGACGACGATCCGCGGCACGGAGTTCGCGCGCAACGAGCGGAAACTCTACGGCGGTCACGGACGCTATCAGTCGGAGACCTCGACGTCGCACGGCGCCCCCCGCATGGAGGCCGAGGCCTATGCGTCTCGACCGGGCACACTGCCGCAGCGCGACAGCCTGCTCGGGACGGGCGGTTCCGTCTATTTCCTGTCGCGCCAGGATATCAATCGTGGCTCTGAAACCGTGACGGTCGAGGTGCGCGATATCGTGAGCGACGTCGTGCTGACCCGTCGTTCCCTGCGTTATGGCGAGGACTACGACATCAATTATGTCCAGGGTGTCGTCATTCTGAAGAAGCCCTTGTCGTCGTCGACGCGAGCCGGCGATATCGTTTCCGACGGCACGCTTGGCGGAAACCGGCAGTTTCTCATGGTGCAATACGAATACACACCGGCAGTCGAGAAGGTGAAGGGGTATTCGAGCGGTGGCCGGGTGCAAGGTTGGGTTACGGACAACTTCCGCGCCGGCATTTCTGGCATCAGCGAGCAGACCGGAGCCGCAGCCCAGGAAATCATCTCCGCAGACGCGCATCTGCGCCTGAGCAAGAATTCCTATATCGAAGCTGAAACAGCCCGGAGCGAGGGGCCCGGCTTCCGCAGTTCGACGTCGATCAACGGCGGTCTGACCATCACGGGCGGCGGCCTCGTCGGTGACCGGAACCGGACCGCCTATGCCGATCGCGCTCGCGCGCACCTCGATCTCGCCGATTTCGGAGTGGCGAACAAGGGTGCGGTCGGCGCGTTCTACGAGCGGAGGGACGCGGGGTTCTCGTCGTTGGGCTATGACACGCGCACCGATCAGCGGACGTACGGGGCGCTGGCCGATCTCGAGATCCGCCAGGGTGTCCGGTTGAAGCTCAAGTACAAGGATTACTGGAACGAGGGCGGCCAGAGCGAGCGCGAGGGTGCGGGCCAGATCGAATACGACTGGACGCCGCACTGGATCGTCGGCGTCGGCGTCAAGCACAAGGACGTGTCGCTGCCGGGCCTCGGCGTTCCGGGTTTGCTCGTGCAGGACGGCGGCCGCACCGACGCCGGTGTAAAGTTGACGCACAAGGTCAACGAGGATCGGAACTACTACGTGTTTGGCCAGGGCACGGTCGAGCGTAGCGGCAACATCAGCCGCAACGATCGCGGCGGCGTCGGCACCGAGTTTCGCGTGACCGAGAAGATCGGCCTTGCGGGCGAACTGTCCTACGGCTCGCTCGGCTGGGGCGGCCTCGCTGCGATCAACTACGACCCGACGCCGGACGATCGCAACTATTTCGGCTACACCCTCGATCCTGATCGCTCGATCTCCCTCGGGCAGCCACTGATCGGCACGAACCGCGGCCGTTTCATCGTCGGTTCTCGCCACAAGTTCTCCGAGAACGTCTCCGCCTATGCGGAAAACAACTACGACATGTTCGGCATTCGCCAGGTTCTGACGAGCACCTACGGCGTCGTCTACACGCCCTCCGCCTTGTGGAGCATCGGCGGCGGCATCGAGTACGGCGACATCAAGGACAGCTCGGGCACCGGTGATATCGAGCGCATTGCCCCGTCGATTTCCATCGGCTTCAAGGACCCGGAGAGCATCAGCTGGCGCCTGAAGGGCGAGGCGCGCTTCGACGACTCGCCGGACATCGCCAAGGACCGGACGACATATCTGGCCGCCGCCGGCTTGTCCGTCGCCATGAATTCCGACTGGAAATTCCTGGCGGGCCTCGATGCGGCGATTTCCGACAGTGACCAGATCAGCATCCTGGATGGCGACTACATCAAGGGCAGTGTCGGCTACGCCTTCCGCCCCGTCGGATACGATTGGTTGAACGGCATCTTCAAGTTCATCTTCATCTACGATCTGCCCGGCCCCGACCAGATCAACGCGGCAGGCAACAAGCTCGGCCCGGCCCAACGCAGCTACATTCTTTCGGCTGACGGGAACTACGGCATCAATCGCTACCTGACACTCGGAGCTAAGTACGGCTTCCGGATCGGCGAGGTGTCGCACACCCGTAGTTCGAGGGACTTCGAGGAATCATCGGCTCATCTCGGCATTATCCGCGCCGACCTCCACGTCGTGAAGAACTGGGACTTGATGATGGAGTTGCGCGCACTCCACACGACCGAGATCGATACGACCAAGTACGGCTTCGTCTCGGCAATCTACAGGCACGTCCGCGAGGATATGAAGATCGGCGTCGGCTACAACTTCGGCCGGTTCTCTGACGACGTGAGTGACCTCACCCACGACGACGGCGGCGTGTTCGTCAATATCGTCGGCAAGTTCTAGAAGTCCCTCCTCGGGCTGCGCCGCGTTGCGGCGCGGCCGCTCTCTGTGCAACGCTGCAAGTCGGGCATGCCGGCAGGTCCCGTGTCGTTCGTCCCGTCCGCGGCCTCGAACGGGTGTCGCGGCAGCGCCGGGCCACGAGGAGACTGCACATGGCGAGCGGATCTGACATCAAGCTGGTCGATCGGATCGCAGCTCTGATCGATCATCTCGGCATCGAGCGGGCGATCGTTGCAACCCAGATGCCGGCGGATCTGGCCGACTTCGCCAGGACGATGCCGGGTCGGGTCGCCGGTGTGATCCTGTGCGTGCCGACGCGCCTCGATCCGGCGCCGTTCGAAGCCGTGGCGGACCGATTGCTTCTCGTGTCGGGCTCGAGCGGATTGACCGTCGAAACGACGGCGCGCGCCGCCGCAGCGTTCGAGGGCTTGC
>JBGSJD010000518.1:0-2680 GCA_041742195.1 Hyphomicrobiaceae bacterium | reverse complement strand
GGCGGACGCCGTTGGCGATCAAGGCCGATGCGAGCGTGTCGCCAGGATGCCCGGTGTAGCGCGTGCCGTCGAACGTGAAGCCGAGGGTGCGGGAGCGGTCGATCAGGCCGCCATCCATGAGGCGCATGGCGGTGACGGGAGCGCTGGACCGTCGCGGCGGGGTCGCGGGCGAGCTGTCATTCATGCGTTGCCTCGCGTGCCAGTGCGACGTCGCAGGCTGCCTCGACGCCCAGAATTTCGTGCGTGCGGGTATCACGGGTGACGACGAGCCAGGCGCGGCAGCCGCCCGTATGCTGCCAAAGCTCGCGATGCCGGCCGGACGGGTTCTCGCGCACATAGACGTAGTCGTGCCAGGCCGCCGCCGTCGCCGGGTCGACGGGAGCGCCGACCTCCGAAGACGGGCGGACCAGAGTCGCGTCACCGAGATAGGTGAACTCCTCGTGCCCGCGGGCGCCGCAATAGCAGCAGGGAATGCGCATCGCTGGTTCCTCGGTGACCGTTCGGTCTCAGTGCAGGTTCGGCTGGGCGCCGGCGCCCTTCTCGTCGATCAGGCGTCCGCTCGCGAACCGGTCCAGCCGCATGGCGGCGTTGAAGGCGTGGGGCTCGTTACGGGCGATGGTGTGGGCGAAACACCAGCCGGACGCCGGTGTCGCCTTGAAGCCGCCGTAGCACCAGCCGGCATTGAGATAGAGGCCGTCCACGGGCGTCCGGTCGATGATTGGCGAGCCGTCCATCGACATGTCCATCAGGCCGCCCCAGCTCCGCAACATGCGCAGGCGGCCGAGCATGGGCATCAGCGCCATGCCACATTCGGCGACGTCCTCGACGATCGGCAGGTTGCCGCGCCACGCGTAGGAATTGTAGCCGTCGATGTCGCCGCCGAACACGAGGCCGCCCTTGTCGGACTGCGAGATGTAGAAGTGGCCGGCACCGAAGGTCACGACGGTGTCGATCAGCGGCTTGACGCCTTCGGAGACGAACGCCTGCAGCACGTGGCTCTCGATCGGGAGCCGGAGGCCAGCCATGGCGGCGACGCGCGACGAGTTGCCCGCCGCCGCCAGCCCGATCTTCTTCGCCTTGATGGGGCCGCGGGTGGTCATGACGCCGACCGCGCGACCGTCGACCACGTCGATGCCGGTGACTTCGCAGTTCTCAATGATGTCGACGCCGCGCTGGTCCGCCGCCCGGGCATAGCCCCACGCGACGGCGTCGTGTCGGACCGTGCCGCCCCGGCGCTGGATCAGGCCGCCCTGGATCGGAAAGCGCGCGTTGTCGAAGTCGAGGTAGGGCACCATGGCGCGGACCTGCTCACGGTCCAGCAACTCGCTGTCGACGCCGAACATGCGCATGGCATTGCCGCGCCGGGCATAGGCGTCGCGCTGGCCGTCGGAATGGTAGAGATTGAGCACGCCCCGCTGGCTCACCATGGCGTTGTAGTTGATGTCCTGCTCCAGGCCCTCCCAGAGTTTCAGGGACCACTCGTAGAAGGGAATATTGCCGGGCAGCAGATAGTTCGAACGGATGAGGGTGGTGTTGCGGCCGACGTTGCCGTTGCCGATCCAGCCCTTCTCGAGCACCGCGACGCGGGTCAGGCCGTGCTCCTTCGCCAGGTAGTAGGCGGTGGCGAGGCCGTGGCCGCCGCCGCCGACGATGACGACGTCGTAATCGGGTTTGGGATCGGGGCGCCGCCATGCCTGACGCCAGCCGCGGTTGCCGGTCAGCGCCTGCCCCAGAAGTGTGGTCAACGAATAGCGCACTGGTCCCGTCCGCCTCACCGATCGAGTTCCGCGACATCGTGGGGGACTATCCTTGACCGGGCCGCGCTTGTCGAGGCGGTCAAGGAGCCGCATGATCGGCGCAACAAATGCAATCGCAGGAGATGCGTGTGGGCTGGCTGATCGGTGTCGACGTGGGCGGCACCTTCACGGATCTGTTTGCGTTCGAGCCGCCGACGGGGCGCATCGCCGTGCACAAGGTGCCTTCGACGCCGGCCGATCCGTCGATCGCCATCGTCGAGGGGCTGCAGGGCCTGAAGGACCGGCACGCGGTCGACCTCGGGGCCATGGAACGCTTCGCACACGGCACGACGGTTGCCACCAATGCGCTGATCCAGCGAAAGGGGGGCAAGCTGGCGCTGGTCACGACGGCCGGGTTCCGCGATCTCCTCGAGATTGGCCGGCAGATCCGGCCGCGCGTCTACGACATCCAGACCGACTATCCGCCACCGCTCATTCCGAGGGAGCGCCGCTTCGAAGCGGTCGAGCGGATCGGTTCGCGGGGCGAAGTGATCGTCGGACTCGAGGAGGCAGAGGTCCGGCAGGTCGCGGCGGCGATCGCAGGTGCCGGCGTGGACGGCGTCGCCATCTGTCTCCTGTTCTCGTTCCTCAATCCCGATCACGAGCGGCGGCTGGCGTCCGCCATCCGGGCCGCGGCGCCCGGCCTACACCTCTCCGTCTCGTCGGAGGTGCAACCGGAATTCCGCGAGTACGAGCGGATGTCGACGACGGTGCTCAATGCCTACCTGCAGCCGCAGGTGACGCTCTACATGGAGCGGCTCGGGCACGCGATCCGGCAGATCGCGCCCGCAGCCGCCATCGGCATCAACCAGTCGTCCGGCGGGCTGATGTCGATCGAGACGGCGTCGCAATTCCCGGTGCGCACGGCGCTGTCGGGGCCGGCC
>JBGSJD010000517.1:0-2484 GCA_041742195.1 Hyphomicrobiaceae bacterium | reverse complement strand
CTCGCGGTCGTCGCCGGGTGGGCGGTGACGGCGACCCTCGGCGATCCGTTCGCGGCCCAGCCGCAAGGCCTTCAGAGCCTGACCTTCGTCGGACCGTCGGTGCGGGTGCTCGCCTGGGCTGCGGGAGGTGCCACGCTCGATTTCTCGGTGGCGCTGGTGCTCGGAACGTTGCTTGGCGCGGCGGCGGCGGCCCTTGGTTCAAGTCAGTTCCGGTTGCAGGTGTTCGCGGACGGCGGGGATTTCGTGCGCTGTGCGGCGGGAGCCGTGCTGATGGGCTTCGGTGGCGCGACGGCCGCGGGCTGCACCATAGGGCAGGGGCTGAGCGCGCTTTCCATTCTTTCAATCGGGGGCCTGATCACGACCGTCGGGCTGATCGGAGGGGCGCGTCTCGGGCTTGCGGCCATGGGCTGGCTCGTCGGCGGCGACGGAGATTGAGCGGCCAGTGACCCAGCTCCGTTCCGCTCGACGCCCCCCTACCCCGGCCCTCTCTCCAAGGGGAGAGGGAGAAGAAGGAAGGCTTCATCGAGCGCATCCGCGTCCCTTCTCCCCAAGGGAGAGGGGGAGGACGGTGGGGTTCAGCGAACGCTTGCTCGCCCCTCTCCCACGGAACAGGGAAGACCGTCCGCTTCATCGAGCCCATCTGCGTCCCCGCTCCCCCTGGGGAGAGGGTTGGGGTGAGGGGGCGTTGCGCGTCAGAGCTGTCATGAAAACGGGCGCCCCCCGAAAGGGACGCCCGTTGATCACGATGGACCTTCCGTCTCAGCGCTTGTCGATCGGCGCCATGTCGCGTTGTGCGGGCCCGATGTAGAGCTGGCGCGGACGGCCGATCTTCTGCTCCGGGTCCTCGATCATTTCCTTCCACTGCGAGATCCAGCCGACGGTGCGGGAGACCGCAAACAGCGGCGTGAACATCGACACCGGGAAGCCGATCGCCTTGAGGACGATGCCCGAGTAGAAATCGACGTTCGGGTAGAGCTTCTTCTCGACGAAGTAGTCGTCCTGCAGCGCGATGCGCTCGAGTTCCATCGCGACCTTCAGCATCGGCTCGTTCTTGATGCCGAGCAGGTCTAGGACCTCGTGGCAGGTCTCCTGCATGACCTTGGCGCGTGGGTCGTAGTTCTTGTAGACGCGGTGGCCGAAGCCCATAAGGCGAACGCCTTCGGACTTGTCCTTCACGCGCTTGACGAAGTCTGCGACGTGGTCGACCGAGCCGATCTCCTCGAGCATCTTGAGGGCGGCCTCGTTGGCGCCGCCGTGCGACGGTCCCCAGAGGCTGGCGATGCCGGCTGCGATGCAGGCGAACGGGTTGGCGCCGGACGAGCCGGCGAGGCGCACCGTCGACGTCGAGGCGTTCTGCTCGTGGTCGGCGTGCAGGATCATGATCTTGTCGAGGGCCTTGGCGACCGTCGGGTTGACCACGTAGGGCTCGCACGGCACGGCGAAGCACATCTGGAGGAAGTTCGACGCCATGTCGAGGTCGTTGCGCGGATAGATGAACGGCTGGCCGATCGAGTACTTGTAGGCCATGGCCGCGATGGTCGGCATCTTCGCGATCAAGCGATGCGAGGCGATCATCCGGTGGGTGGGGTCGTTGATGTCCGTCGAGTCGTGGTAGAAGGCCGACAGCGCGCCGACCACGCCGCACATGACAGCCATCGGATGGGCGTCACGACGGAAACCGGTGAAGAACCGGGTCATCTGCTCGTGCACCATGGTGTGGCGCGTGATGGTGTTGTCGAAGTCCTTGAGCTGCGCCTTGTTCGGCAGTTCGCCGTTCAAGAGCAGGTAGCAGACCTCGATGAAATTCGATTGCTCGGCGAGTTGTTCGATCGGATAGCCGCGATAGAGGAGAACGCCTTCCTCGCCATCGATGAAGGTGATCTTCGACGAGCAGTTCGCCGTCGACGTGAAGCCGGGATCGTAGGTGAAGCAGCCCGTATCGCGGTAGAGACGCGCGACGTCGATGACATCGGGACCAATCGAGCCCGATCGGACCGGCATCTGGATCTGCTTGTTATTTATGATCATCGTCGCCGCCCGGCTGGCGTCAGACGTCACGGTCCCGGCCTTCTCGCTCATAGTGTCTTTCCTTCGATCCCTGCGCCCACGATCCCTGCACCCACGACCTGGGGCGCCAATCCTGCCGTCCTTCACAAGCACCCGCGGCAACACGGCGATGGCTCGTCGGTCGTCCGGACTTATGCAGGCTATCACACTCTATCCCGCACAGCAGCATGACGGAAAGGGGCGTCAGCCCCGATGATGCGAAATTGTCCTAACGGCCGAGGGGTGGCCATTGGCGCGGGCCACGGAAGCGGTCAGCCCGTAGCCTGATCGGCGATCCGGGCCAGTGTTTCGTCCCGCCCGAGTACCGCCATGACGTCGAAGACCGGGGGCGACACGGTCCGGCCCGACAGGGCCGCCCGCAGCGGCTGGGCCGCCTGGCCGAGCTTGAGGCCGTTCGCTTCTGCGAAGGCGCGGACG
>JBGSJD010000516.1:0-1951 GCA_041742195.1 Hyphomicrobiaceae bacterium | reverse complement strand
CAGCATGGCGGTCGAGCGATGGAACAGCGGGCGCCCCGACAGGCCGCCCGATTCGACCGCCGTACGCTGGTCCCGGAGCGACGGCCGCGACAGCGTCGTGTTGGAGACGGCAATGGCATCGACGCGGTGGCCCACGAGGCGATCGACGATGGCCGGGATGTCGTCCTCGGCGATATCGGGCGCGATCTTGACCATGACGGGCCTGACGGGAGCGCCTTGCGCTACGTGGCTGGCGCGAGCGGCCATGACACGGCCCAGAAGCTCGTCGAGCGCGGCCGGCGCCTGCAAATCCCTCAGCCCAGGCGTGTTCGGCGACGAGATGTTGACCGCGAAATAGCTGGCGACGCCGTAGAAGGCATCGATGCCGGCGACATAGTCGGCCGACCGGTCGGCGGTGTCCTTGTTGGCGCCGATGTTGACGCCGACGATGCCGCCTCGCGCCCGCCGGGCCTGCAAACGCGCGAGCGCCGCCGCATGGCCTCCATTGTTGAAGCCCAGCCGATTGATGACGGCACGGTCGTCGATCAGGCGGAAGACACGGGGCGTCGGATTGCCGGTCTGGGCCCGCGGCGTCACCGTGCCGATCTCGGCAAAGCCACAGCCGATGCCAAGTATGGCGTCCGGGACGCGTGCGTCCTTGTCGAAACCGGCGGCAACGCCCAGAGGATTGGAAAAGCGAAGCCCCGCGACCTCGACGCCGAGCCGGTCGTCGTCCCGCGAGGTTTCGCGCGGATAGAGCCCCTTTTCCAAGGCCTGGAGGCTCACCTGATGGGCGCGCTCGGGATCGAGGGCCAGCAATGCGGGCCCCGCAAGATCGAACAACTGGCTGAACATCACCGGATGCCTCCTGGCAGGATATGACGGCCGTCCGGGGCTACGCCCAGCTCAAAGACACTGACGGCGAGGCCCGGATCGAGCGGGCCATAGAGATGCGGAAAATTCTCGCCGTTCCGCGACGGCTCCCACCGCAGGGCCTCGCCGAGGCTCTCCGGCCGGAACCCCACCAGGACGAGATCCGGTAAACCGCGACCGTCCGCCGATGAGAAATGCCGGGCAAGCGTGCCTTCGACCTGGGAGGGCGCCGAGAGGTGTATATAGCCATCCCGCCGATCGTCGGGGGAGCCGAGGTACGTACCGGTGGCGCCGGCGGCCTTCCATTCGTGGGTCGTACAGATCTTGTAAACTAGTTCGAGCATAGGGTCAGGCCTTGCAGGCTCGTTTGATCTAAAGACGTGGGCCGTCGGCTTGGACCTTGCATGCTGACATCGTACGCACGACGCGTTTCGCCTTTTGCGGACCCGCTCCCGGCCCGTGCGGCGGAATGCGCGCGGCTAAACTTGGCGGCCTGCCCGGACCAGATGGCGCTGCCATCCAATCGGGCCGCACGGTGGGACGATGGCATTCTCAGATCCAATCTCTCCGATCGGCGGCGACTTCTAGCATGACAGACGCGTGAGACGAACCGTATGCAACGACATGAGCGGTCTTTCACGCACGAGTGGATCTGGTCGGCCATCGATGCGCTGGCCCGCCAGAAGGGACTGACGGCTTCGGCGCTGGCGCGGCTGTCCGGTCTCGATGCAACGGCCTTCAACCGATCGAAGCGACGAACGGCCGAAGGGCGGCCACGCTGGCCGAGCACCGAGAGCATCGCGAAGATCCTCGAGGCCACCAATACGACGCTGGACGAATTCGCCGCGATCGAGCTCACGGCCGCGAGATCGCCAGCCGTGATGACCGAGGACGACGACGAATTCTCGCGTGTCCCCATGGTCGGCCAGATCCGCGACGCCGTCGTTCTCGGCTGGGAGCCACAAGCTTCGGCGACGTCCCGCCGGCGCTTCGCCGTCGCGGTCGCCGACTCGAGCCTCGAGCCGGTCTACAGCATCGGCAACACGCTCGTGGTTTCGGAGGCTGCGCCGCCGCGAAGCGGCGATCGCGTGCTGCTCAA
>JBGSJD010000515.1:0-2860 GCA_041742195.1 Hyphomicrobiaceae bacterium | reverse complement strand
TGGACCCTGGTCGGCTGCACGGTCGCGCCGGGGTTTTCGTTCGACGGGTTCGAGATGGCCGCCCCGGGGTTCGAGCCTGGAGCCGGCACGGGCGACGCCCCGGTCCCTGATCAGCGCAGGACCAGGTGATCGGGTACGTGGAGGTCACCGACGGGTCGCGATAGCCCGATGACGGCAGCGACGCGCCCTTTGCCATCTCGAACCGGGTCGATGGTGACGGAGTAGACCTTCGATTGATCACGGCCCGGGTGGGTTGCGTAGATCTTGAGCCGCTCGCCGCCGAGCCCGCGCGTGAACAGCGAACGCGACACGCGCTCGAAATAGCCGTGTCCGACAACCATCGAACTCGGCGTGCCGACCAAGCTCATCGGGTCGCGGGCGTGAAAGCGGCCATTCGCCTCATTGGTGTAGACGTAGCGAAAGTCGCGATCGAAGACGGCAACGCGATCGGCAAGCATGTCGAAGCCGCGAAACGCGTCCGGCCCGAGCGTGTCGGCGATCTCCACGCTGGCGGCAGGCCAAGCGCCGCTGTTCTCGGCTTTTCGGTCGAGGCTCGCTTCGACCTGGCCGATTTGTTCCCTCGCGGCGCTCCGAAGATGTTCGAGGACTTCCGGATCGCTCGCGAACCGCTCCACATTGTCGAGAAAGAAGCGAAGCTGGCGCAGCGAAACGCGCGGATCACTCGTCACCTCGGTGACGATCTTCATGAAGACGTCGTCGCGCTCCTCGGTCAGTCCGGCGACGTCGGCTGCCGTCAGGCGCGAACGGTAGGATGTGAGGGCGTTTTCAAGATAGGCGAGGACTTCGAGGCGTTGTCGTAGCTGTACCGGCATCATTCGAACCGAGGATTTCGGGCTGCAACCAAGCTCAGCGCGTCGATCCGGGTCAGACGGTCCGCGTACCCAGCCCGCCACTTCGCATCGGCGAGGCACCCCCGCACCGGCACACGAAGCAGCCGCGTAGGGATTACCACATTCCACCCAACGCCGCCTGCGCCCGAGCGACGCTGCCGCGCTCGGCCTAGCCAAGTCGGGGCTCGACGGCGAGCGGTCGATCGATGTGGTCGACGGGCATCAGTTGCAGAAACCTCCGACCGGGCATGGCGATGGAACCGGGGATAGCCCGTGCTGGATGGGGCGCCTCGGCTTGAACCCCCTTTGCGACTCAGAGAACAGTCCCCCGACGGCGCGATTCGTAGCCGACTGGGGCAGTACGGGGGCAGTTGCAATGAAGCGGGAACAGTCCGGTCCGTTCTTGAGCGCGGTGTTCGTCGATTACGACAACATCTACATGTCGCTCAAGCGCAAGAGCGAGGAGGCCGCAAAGCGCTTCGCCAAGGATGCCATGAGCTGGCTGAAGCAGATCGAGACCGGCTCGCTGATCACCGCGACGAACGGCCTGTCGCCGAACGTGGCGCGTCGCATCGTCATGAACCGCTGCTACGGCAATCCCGTGCCGCGGCGCAATACCTCCGACAACTCGACCGACATGAGTTCGTTCCCGTTCATCCGGCATCACTTCCTGCGCGCCGGCTTCGAGGTCGTCGACTGCCCGCCCCTCACGGCGCAGCTGAAGAACTCGTCGGATATCCGGATGGTCATGGATCTGCGCGACTATCTGGATCACCAGACCTATTTCGACGAGTTCATCATCCTGTCGGGCGACGCGGACTTCACCCCGGTCCTGCATCGCCTTCGCGCCCATGCGCGCCGGACCGTGATCTACGCGACCGACTATACGGCGGCGCCCTATACGGCCATCAGCGACGGCGAAGTGCGCGAGGCCGATCTCATCTCACTCCTGATCGATGGCCGGATCGCCGACGAGGGAGCGCCGGCCGAGATCGCCGCGCCAGCTCCGATCGTGTCGCTCGAGCAGACGCGCCGCGCCATCCTCGACGAGGTGGCACAGGCCGTCAGAACCGCGAACGCGCCCGTACCGCTCGAGGTACTGGCGGATCGCGCCGTCCGGGCGATCGGTCATGACCGCACCATCGGTACGCAGTGGGGCGGAGCGGGCGGCTTCCGCGAGTTGCTCTCGCAGGGGCTACCCGCAGGACTGCGTCTCTCCGGCGAGCCGCCCTACGTCGTCATCGACACGCAGCGCCACTTCGCACAGCAGCCGCAGCCGCAGCGGATCGAGGCTCAGCCGCTGCCGCCGTCGTTCGACATCGGTGACGTTCGGCCCGAGCGGCCGAACTACAACGCCGGCATGGATATCGGCATCGAGGCGCGCGACCATCGGGCGTTTGCGACCCAGACGATCAGCCGGCAGATCGAGCCTCCCGCCGCCACGCAACCCATCGCGACCGGGTCCTATGCGGCCACGGAGCAGCCGAGGCGTCGCATCCTCTCGGAGCCGCAGACGTACCAGCAGCCCCAGCAGGCGCCGCCGGCCAAGATCGAGGCGCCCATCCAGCAGCCACCGGCTCAGCAGGTTGGGGCCCCGAGCATCCAGAGTTCCATTGCGCGCATCCACGAGGCCTGCAAGGCGCCACCGCTGGCTCCGCCCGAGTACCGGATGCTGTTCGAGCTGATCGCCCAGGAGATCAACGACAACGGCCTCATCGGAGCGCAGACGATCCAGAACATCGTGCAGCGCTCGCACGACCGCGGCATCGATGTGCGGCGCGACGACGTGCGCTTCATCCTCGAGGTCGTCAGCGAAGCCGATCCGTGGTTCGAGCAAGGGGCGTCGGCCACGCTCTTTGCCGGACGGTTCCGGAACTTCGTCGTGGCGCGCTGCCGGGCGCAGGGCCTGACGCTCTCGGCGGACGAACTGGATCTCGTCGAGGCCTGGTTCGCCGGTAACGGTCTCCCAACGGCGAGCGTGAGGCATACGCCACCGGCGCCGACGTTCG
>JBGSJD010000514.1:0-7711 GCA_041742195.1 Hyphomicrobiaceae bacterium | reverse complement strand
GCACGACGTCCTCGACGCCCTCCGACAGGAACCCGTATGCCGCTGCCCGCGCCGTCCCGCCAGCCCCCAGGATCGCAACCGGCCCCGGCCGGTTCGCCCACTGGGGCGCTGCGACGGTCAGATTGCGTATGAAGCCGTAGGTATCGCTGTTGGCGGCGTGCAGTTTTCCATTCTCAAGCCACAGCGTGTTCGCGGCACCGACGGCGAGCGCGCTCGGATCGCGCACCTCGGCCGCCTCGAAAGCCGCTTCCTTGTGCGGCACCGTGACGTTGCAGCCGGCAAAGCCGTCCGCTGCGAGAGAGCGCAGGAAGGCGTCGACGTCCTCGGGACGCACCGCGATCTTCGTATAGCTCCCGTCGATGCCGTGAGCCTTGAGCCAATACCCATGGATCAGCGGCGACCGCGAATGCGCGATCGGCCACCCGATGACGGCCGCCTTGATCATGCTGCGATGGCTCCCCGTGCCCTCAACGCGCCGAGGAGTGCGATCAGCGGCATCCCCAGGATGGTGAAATAGTCCCCGTCGATGCGCTCGAAAAGCTGCGCCCCGAGACCTTCGAGCTGATACGCCCCGACCGACAGGCACACGTCCGGCCCCGCTTCCGCGAGGTAAGTATCGAGAAATACGTCGGAAAATTCCCGGACGGCGAGCCGGGCCGCATCGCTGTGCTGCCAGACGACCTGCCCGCCCTGAGCCAATACGACCGCCGAAATCAGCACGTGCGTCCGCCCGCGCAGATCGCGGAGATGTTGCCGCGCGCCGGCCATGTCGATCGGCTTGTCGAACAGCCGCGCCCCGAGCGCCAGTACCTGATCGCCGCCGATCACGAGCGCCTCCGGATACATCTGGCTCACGACTTCTGCTTTGGCGGCTGCCAGCGCCAGCGCGATCTCGCCCGGATCACCGACGCCGCGACCCTCGAGCTCGACCTTGAGCGCCGCCTCGTCCACGTCGGACGGGATGGCGTCGATGGCGAGCCCGGCAGCGGCCAGCATCGCCCGACGGCTGCGGCTCTGCGAGGCGAGGATCAGCCGTGGTGTCGCCCTCTCAGTCATCGTTGGGAATGTCCGCGTTCTCCGCCGCTCTCCGCTCGCCAAGCAGCTTGATGATCGTGGCTGCCGTCTCCTCGACCGAGCGTCGCGTCACGTCGATGATCGGCCATCCATGGCGCTGGAACAATTTTCGCGAGCTGGCGAGCTCGGCCGCGATCTGCGTCCGGTCCACGTAGTCGTCGAGTTCCCGATCGGCGAGCAGATGCACCCGGTTACGCCGCACGTCCGCGATGCGCTCGACGCTCGCCATCAGCCCGACGACGAACGCCCGGTGCTCACCGGCAAGAACCGCCGGCGGCTCGATGCCCGGCACCAACGGCACGTTGGCGACCCGATAGCCGCGCTGCGCGAGATAGATGCTGGTCGGCGTCTTCGACGTGCGCGAGATGCCGAGAATGATGATGTCCGCCTGGTTGAGGTCCTCGGGCAGCCGCCCGTCGTCGTGCGCCATGGCGAAGTTGAGCGCATCGATCCGCCGGAAATAGCTCTGATCGAGCACATGCTGGCCGGCAACGATGGGGGTCTGCGGTGCGCCGAGATAGGATTCGAACACCTTCATCACCGGCTCGAGCACATGCAGGCACGGCAGCTTGAGTTCCCGGCAGCGCCCTTCGAGGCTCCCGGTCAGCTCGGGCTGCACGAGCGTATAGAGAACGATGCCCGGCGCCGACTCCACCTCCTGCAGCACGCGATCGAGTTGCTTCCGCGTCCGGACGAGCGGATGCACGTGCTCGATGGCGCGCACCTGCGCGTATTGGACCGCCGCGGCCTTGGCGATCGTGGTCAGCGTTTCGCCCGTCGCATCCGAGATCAGATGCAGGTGAAAGAAGCTTGGCATCGTTGTGGGCATCTGTTGACAAGTTCCCGGTTATCCAGCGCCCCGGATGTCGGCTCCGCCACCTCCGGGACAAGTCGCCACTTCTCAACAAACCTATCAACAGGCGAGCCCATTCGGCAGCCTTCGGACGACGGCAACGGATGCATATCCCCCGTGAAACGTTGTTCCGGGCTTCCCGGTACATTGTCAACAGCCTACCCGCCCCGACCCTCACCCCACCACCGCCGCAAGCATCTGACCGAAGTGTCGTTTCCGGCTCTTGTGGCCATGCCGTCGAGACGATACTCAATCTGGTGTAGACTTTCGCACCGTCCCGACCCGGCCCTCGCGCCGACCGCCATCCCGCTTGTCGCCGCAATCCACCGCACTAAGAGTCTTAAAAAACAACTAGAGACACATCTGGAAAGATTGAAGTGGCACAGCCTTCCCCTCCGAGCTCGACCCCGCACCGCCGCTTCCTCGATCCCTTCAAGGGCATCGTGGCATCCCCGCCTCCGATCTGGCTGATGCGTCAGGCCGGCCGCTATCTTCCGGAATACCGTGCGACCCGCACGCAGGCCGGCGGCTTCCTCGACCTCTGCTACAATCCGGCACTGGCGGCCGAAGTAACGTTGCAGCCGATCCGGCGCTACGGCTTCGACGCAGCGATCCTGTTCGCCGACATCCTGCTGGTGCCTGATGCCTTGGGCCAGCCGCTCCGGTTTGCGGAGGGCGAAGGCCCGCTTCTCGAGCCGATCCGCTCCTCGGCCGATCTCTCCCGCTTGAAGCCCGAGGCGACTCGGTCCAAGTACGACCTCGTGGCCGAGACGGTTGCTCGCTTGCGCCAGGATCTCCCCGCTGAAACGGCCCTGATCGGCTTCTGCGGCGCCCCTTGGACCGTTGCGACCTATATGGTCGAAGGCCGCGGCTCGAAGGATCAGGCGGCGGCCCGCCTCTGGGCCTATCGCGACCGTGAGGGCTTCGGCCGGCTGATCGACATCCTCGTCGAGACGTCGATCGTCTACCTCTGCGGCCAGGTGAAAGCGGGTGCGGACGTGCTGCAGATCTTCGACACCTGGGCTGGCTCGCTTCCGGACGACGAATTCGACCGCTGGGTCGTCGAGCCGACGCGCCGCATCGTCGAGGGCGTCAAGGACCACTACCCGGACGTCCCGGTGATCGGCTTTCCGCGCGGCGCCGGCGGCTCGGCCCTGTGGTACGTCTCGGAGACCGGCGTCGACGGCATCGGATGCGACACCGCCATGCCGCCCTACATGATGGGCGAGGCCTTCGACGACGAGAACGTGGTCGTGCAAGGCAATCTCGACCCGCTGCTGCTGGTGACCGGTGGCGAGGCCCTCGAGGAACGCACCCGCGAGATCCTGGAGCGCATGCAGGGCAAGCGCTTCATCTTCAATCTCGGCCACGGCATCGTGCCCGAGACCCCGCCGGAGAACGTCGCCCGCTTGGTCGAGATCGTGCGCGGCGGCTAGCTCAAGAAGGGAGACGGGGTAGCGGATGACCGACCCACGGGTGTCATCCCGGGGATCGTTCCCGGGACCCATGGCGCCACGGATGCGGTCATCGACGTATCGGATTGCTGCGCCTCGCCGGCAGACAACCCTGAGCCTTTCGAGCCAGCAGAAGAATGGGTCCCGGGGACAAGCCCCGGGATGACAACGGAAAGGGACGTCGCCCTGTGTCCACGCCCGCCATCCGCGCCATCGTTGCCCTGATCATCACGGTGGTCGCCTTCGCCGCCGTCTCCTACTTTGCCGGCTCGGCCGCCTACGACTGGCTGAAGGCGTTGCATGTCATCGCCATCATCTCGTGGATGGCGGCCATGCTCTATCTGCCGCGCCTGTTCATCTACCATTGCGACGCCGAGAAGGGCTCGAAGCAGTCCGAAACCTTCAAGGTCATGGAGGGCCGCCTTCTTCGCCTCATCATGAACCCGGCCATGATCGTCGCCTGGGTGCTGGGGCTCTGGCTCGCCTGGCAGGCCGGCTTCTGGATGTCGGGCTGGTTTCACGCCAAGCTATTGGCAGTCATAGCGCTTTCGGCGTGCCACGGCTATTTCTCGGCCTCGGTCCGGGCCTTCGCCGAGGACCGCAACACGAAGCCCGCATCGCACTGGCGGCTCGTCAACGAAGTACCGACCGTCCTGATGATCCTGATCGTCGTTCTCGTGATCGTGAAACCGTTCTGAGCGGTCGGCTGCCGAAAATCTTTTGCGTGTCCGCCGGCGATCGTTTAACGTCATCTCGAATCGATAAAGGTCCCTGTGGGCGCCCGCCCATCTCCGTGAACAGCGACCGTCGGGCCATTGAGTTGCCCGCAGCCGTTCACGCCGCGCCTTATCGCTCCCCCGCCCCGCGCCTTCCACGACGCATCCCCCATATCCTGTGACGGCAAGTCCAGAGAGTTTCACATGCAAGACCTCATCAAGCAGATCAAGCTGCAGGATCTGAAGGCCAAAACCCCCACCGAGCTGCAGAGCTTCGCCGAGGAGGCGGGCGTCGAGAACGCGAGCACGATGCGCAAGCAGGAGCTTATGTTCGCGACCTTGAAGCAGCTCGCGGCCAAGGACATCGAGATCACCGGCATCGGCGTCGTCGAGGTCCTGCAGGACGGCTTCGGCTTCCTGCGCTCGCCCGACGCCAACTACCTTCCGGGCCCCGACGACATCTACGTCTCGCCCTCTCAGATCCGCCGCTTTGCGCTGCGCACCGGCGACACGGTCGAAGGCCAGATCCGCAGCCCCAAGGATGGCGAGCGGTACTTCGCCCTCATCAAGGTCAACCGGATCAACTTCGAGGACCCCGAGGCACAGCGCCACAAGGTCAACTTCGACAATCTGACGCCGCTATATCCCGACAAGTGGCTCAAGATGGAGATCGAGGACCCGACCATAAAGGACCTGTCCGGTCGGGTGATCGACATCGTGGCGCCCATCGGCCGTGGCCAGCGCGCCCTCATCGTCGCCCCGCCGCGTACCGGCAAGACGGTGCTCCTCCAGAACATCGCCAAATCCATCACGGCGAACCATCCCGAGTGCTTCCTGATCGTGCTGCTGATCGACGAGCGGCCGGAAGAAGTCACCGACATGCAGCGCTCGGTGAAGGGCGAGGTCGTCGCCTCGACGTTCGACGAGCCGCCCTCACGCCACGTCCAGGTCGCCGAGATGGTGATCGAGAAGGCCAAGCGCCTCGTCGAGCACAAGCGCGACGTCGTCATCCTGCTCGACTCGATCACGCGCCTCGGCCGGGCCTACAACACCGTCGTGCCGTCCTCCGGCAAGGTGCTGACGGGCGGCGTCGACAGCAACGCCCTGCAGCGGCCGAAGCGCTTCTTCGGCGCCGCACGCAACATCGAGGAAGGCGGCTCGCTGACCATCATCGCCACCGCGCTGATCGACACCGGCAGCCGCATGGACGAAGTGATCTTCGAAGAGTTCAAGGGCACCGGTAACTCGGAAATCATTCTGGACCGCAAGGTCTCCGACAAGCGCGTCTTCCCGGCCATCGACGTGGCCCGCTCGGGCACCCGCAAGGAAGACCTGCTCGTGGCCCGCGACCAGCTCAAGAAGGTCTACGTGCTGCGCCGCATCCTCAATCCGATGGGCGCCATGGACGGCATCGAGTTCCTCATCGACAAGCTGAAGTCGACCAAGACCAACGGCGACTTCTTCAACTCGATGAATACGTGACGAGGGGCCTCCGCCAATACGAACGGGCTCGCTTCACGGCGAGCCCGTTTCCGTTTGTGCAGTAATGGACCGGGCAACGCACCACACTCACTCGAACACGGCCTCCACGCGCCCGAGCACGCCAAAATCGACGCTGAGGTGGTCGCCGGGCGCGACGAAGAAGTGCCCCGTGCATGTCCCCGTGCTCACGATCTCCCCGGCCGTCAGGCTACGGCCGCGCTCGCGGAGCCAGTTCGCCATCCATGTGAGCGACGTCAGCGGATGCCCCATCGCGGCCCGTCCGAAACCGGTCTTGATGTGGACGCCGTTGAGCGCGAGATCCATGCGCGCGTTGGCGAGGTCGAGGTCCCGCCAGTGTCGGATCGATGTGCCGGTCACGAGTGCGGCCGCGCCGCCGTTGTCCATCAGCGGACCGAGATAACCGCTGGCGCCGTACCAGTCGTCGAACACCGTGTCGCCGATCTCGATCGCCGGCATCATGGCGTCGACGGCCACCCCCACCTCGTCCTCGCCGAATGGAGCCTCCTGAGGCGGGAGGTCTCGCGACATTCGGAACGCGATCTCACTTTCCGCGCAGCGATAGTTGATGAAGAGATCGCCCGGTAGCCGCGCCGGGCTGGCATGGATGGCATCGCGGCGGAGTTGACCGGGCGCCGCGCCCGGCACGCCCTCGGCCTTCTGCACATCGACACTCGCCGCCCCGATCTTCCAGCCGCCGGACGGCCACGCGAGCAGCGCGTTGACCCGATCCATCACGGCCATCACCGATCCCCAGTCGCGCGTTCGCAGCGCATCCGGCATGACGATCCGGCCCCGATCACGGCGCGCGCTCGCGATCAGAGCCGCCACCTCGTCGATCTCGCCAGGCGACAGCGGCGTGGTCCGCGCGCATCGCACACCCTGACCGGGCGGCGTTGGACCGTGAATGCGTCGTCCGGAATTCGTGACCTCAGCATCGGCCATGTGTCTGCGTTCTCCGTGTCGCTCGTTGCGCCGGGTCCTTACCCCTTCCGCACCTGTCCGGTGCCGCGCACGACGTACTTGAAGCTCGTCAGCTGTTCGACTCCGACCGGACCGCGCGCATGCATCCGCCCCGTGGCGATGCCGATTTCTGCGCCCATGCCGAATTCGCCGCCATCGGCGAACTGGGTCGAGGCATTGTGCAGCACGATGGCACTGTCGACGCGGGTCAGGAAGCGATCGGCGGTGGCCGGGTTGCCCGTCACGATGCAGTCGGTGTGCTGCGAGCCGTAGCGCGCAATATGTGCGATGGCCCCGTCGACGCCGTCCACCGTCTTCACCGCGATGATCGTGTCGAGGAACTCTCGGCCATAGTCGTCGTCGGCCGCCGCCTTGACCCGCGCATCGACGGCGATTGCCGCCGCATCACCCCGCACCTCGCAACCTGCATCGAGCAGCGCCGTGACCAGCGGCGCGAGCATGGTGGCGGCCGATGCCGTGTCGACCAGCAGGCACTCTGTTGCCCCGCAGATCGACGTCCGCCGCATCTTGGCGTTGACCACGAGCGGCACCGCCATCGCGAGATCGGCGTCGCGATCGACGTAGGTGTGGCAGATGCCCTCCAGGTGCGCGAAGACGGGCACGCGCGCCTCCTGCTGCACGCGCCCGACGAGGCTCTTGCCCCCGCGCGGCACGATCACGTCGATCGCTCCGTCGAGCCCGCCGAGCATGTGTCCGACGGCATCGCGATCGGTGATCGGAACGAGTTGTATGGCATCGGCGGGAAGTCCGGCTGCCTCGAGCCCGGCGACGAGGCAGTCGTGGATCGCCCGGCTCGAATGGAAGCTCTCCGACCCGCCCCGCAGGATGGCGGCATTTCCGGCCTTGAGGCAAAGCCCGCCGGCATCGGCCGTCACGTTGGGGCGGCTTTCGTAGATGATCCCGATGACCCCGAGCGGCGTCCGGACCCGCGAAATCGAGAGCCCGTTCGGCCGCGTCCACTGCGCGAGGACCGTGCCCACCGGGTCGTCGAGCCTGGCAATGTCCTCGAGCCCCCGCGCGATGGCGTCGATGCGCCCCCCATCGAGCGCCAGCCGGTCGAGAAACGAGCCCGTCGTGCCGCGGTCGCGCGCTGCCGCGAGATCCTTGGCGTTCGCTTCCAACAGCGTCGG
>JBGSJD010000513.1:0-1904 GCA_041742195.1 Hyphomicrobiaceae bacterium | reverse complement strand
GCTCACGCGCGGCATCTCGCCCGACGATCGCGTCGGCCGGAAGCTTCCGTGTCCGTTGCTCCATGATGGCGCGTGCAGCGTCTACGCGGTTCGCCCGCTCGTCTGCCGGCAGGCGACGTCGCTGTCGCTCCCGGGATGCATCGAGGAGTTCGAGGGCGTCAACCGGGCAGGACACATCCCCATCTCGGGCGTCCACCTCGCCCACGCCAGCAACGCCAACGTCGCCCTGATCGGCGCCATGTTGGCGGCTTGCCTGCCGACCGACGCCTATGAACTCGGCGCCGCGCTGGAGGTGGCGCTCGCCGATCCCGACTGCGAGCGGCGTTGGCTCGCGGGCGAGAACGTGTTCGAGACCGCCGGTCGCCCCATCCCCCGCCAGCGCGAGTCGGATCAGGTAGCCGCCGCCATCGCCAGCGAACTCGCCGGGTGAGAGAGAGAGAGAGAGAGAGAGACAGGGCCGGCCGAACGAAACGGAGAGGTCTACTCGGGCTCGATGTTCCGGCGGAAGGTATAGCCGAGCCACGCCCAGCCGATGCCGAGGATGGCCGAGGCGACGAACACCCCGCCGAGCAGCCGCACCTTCGGCGGATAGAGACCGGTAAGGATTAGCAGCCACGCGAAGACGGCGCCCGCGATGCCGGCCACGAACGCTGCCAGCACGAGCTTCTGCGGCTGATCCGCGCGCCGGCCGACGAGAAAGCCCGCAGCCAGCGTTGCCGGGTTCATCAGGGCAAGCAGCAGCACGTCGATGAGATCGGGTGGCATGGGGTTTCCGCGGCTGTCGATGAAGCAATCGTTCAGTCGGCCTTGCCCTTGGCGACGATCTCGTCCTTGAGCTTCTCTTCTTCGTACTGGATGAACCAGCCGATCATCTGCCGCCAGAGCGCCTCGCACAGATCCGGCGGCACGCCACGCTCGGCGGCCTGCGCCCTGACCCGGTCGATCACCTGCTGGTTGCGCCACGGCACGTTGGCTTCCTGGCCGAGCCCGAGCTTGATCTGCCAGGCCCGCTCGACATAGCCGAACCGCTCGCCGATCAGATCGACGAGGGCCTTGTCGCAACGATCGATCTCGACGCGCACGTCCGAGAGATCGACGCAGTCCTTGGGAGCTTTGATCGCCATGGCGCAGTGTCCGCGAATTGGGGTGGGTGTCGCGCCTGCTTAGCACCCCTCCGCCCCGCTGAGAACCATGACAAGTCGCTTCCCCTTCGCCGTTGCTGGGTCTAGGGCTCTTCAGGGCCGCAGCCGCGGGGCCGGCCCGTCGCAAAGGACCCAGGGCCCGGCCCATGATCAACGACCACACACTCGCCCGCTTCGACCGCCTCGGCGAGCGCCTTCTGAAGCCGATCTACGACGACTACGCTTTCGTCAACATCGCCAATACCGCGCATCGGCTGCTGACGGGCGAGACCATCGGCCCGCTGATCCCACCCGACGCCTTCGGCGGCAGCTATCCCGCGCCGGAGAAGGTCGTGCTGGTCTTCGTCGACAGCTTCGGCTGGGAGTTCTGGCAGCGATATCTCGACGGCTCGCGCATCCTCCGCCATGTCGCGGACAACGGCGTCCTGACACCGATTTCGGCGCTCTTTCCCTCGACGACCGCCGCCTCCGTGACCTCGTTGAACTTCGCCGTCCCGCCGGTCCGTCACGGCATCTACGAGTGGAACATGTTCGTCCCGGGCTTCGGCGAGGTGGTGCAGTCGCTCCCGTTCGCGCGGCTCGGCGGACGCCCCGGTTCGGCAGCCGAGAGCGGACACGCGATCGCAGGCCTGTTCACCGACAGCACCCTGCCGACGGCGCACCAGCGTCTCGCCGCGCACGGCGTCGCCTCCTACCAGATCGCCGGCCGCAGCTATGCGGGCTCACCCTACAATTCGCTCGCCTCGGCCGGCGCCACGATCG
>JBGSJD010000512.1:0-4532 GCA_041742195.1 Hyphomicrobiaceae bacterium | reverse complement strand
ATCGCGGTCTCGATGATCGCAGCCTGCCAGCACCACACCTGCCCCGCGATGCGCGCGTGTGCCTTCGCGCTGGCCGGCGCATCCCTGATCGACGGCGTCGTGGGCGAGGCCCAGGGCTTCGCCGATGCCATGATGGGCCTCGATCAGGTGCTCTCACCGGGTTCGATCGTTGCCGCCGCGGCCGACATGCCGGCAGCCACCCTGGTGCTGCAATGAGAGCCGGGGCCAAGCGACTTGATCGGCATCAAGAAGCCCACTTTGCGCCGGGTGCTGTCTCGTGCCATGATGTCCACGAAATGGGACGCAGCAGACGTATCGCCAGGTTGACAGTGCGTACGTCCCGCTCGGGGAACGTCAGATGATCGTCTGCTCCTGCAATGTCGTGTCCGACGCCGATATCGAGCGCGTTCTCGTCGATATTTTCAGCAAGCCCGACGCGCCCATCCCGACGCCAGGGCTGGTCTACCGCGAGCTGAACAAGCGCATGATCTGCTGTGGCTGCGCGCCGCTTGCCGTCACCGTCATCTACGATCGTCTCGAAGCCCTCGAGCGGCGCGGCGAGATCTGCCGCTTCCGGTGCGCCGATATCAGAAAGCGCCTGCGCCTGATCATCGACAAGGCCGCGCCCGCCGCACCGGTCGCCGCTCCTTCCTCCCGCCGTGTCGCCTGAGTGATCCGCGACTGACGATTGGACTTCGCTGGTCCGGAAACTATACTCGCACGTAGTCGCATCATGCGCCGGAACGTCGTTTCGGCGCGTTCGCATTTGATAGGGAGCATCCCATGAAGGGCAAGGCCGAGGTCATCGAGATTCTGAACGAGGCTTTGCGGCACGAACTGGCCGCCATCAACCAGTACTGGCTGCACTATCGCCTGCTCGACGATTGGGGCTTCACGCTTCTCGCCAAGAAGGAACGGGAGGAGTCGATCGAGGAGATGGAGCACGCCGATACGCTCGTCTCGCGGATCATCTTCCTCGAAGGCTTCCCCAACATGCAGACGTTGGCGCCCCTGCGGGTCGGCCAGAACCTCAAGGAAGTGCTCGAATGCGATCTCGCAGCCGAGTACGAGGCCCAGGCCCTCTACACCAAGGGCCGCGAGATCTGCCGCAAGAGTGAGGACTTCGTGTCGATGGCACTCTTCGAGGGCCTCCTGAAGGACGAGGAAGAGCACATCGACTTCATCGAGACCCAGCTCGAGCTGATCGGCAACATCGGCATCCAGAATTACGGGCAACTCCAGTCGGCCCCGGCCAACGCCGCCGACGGCAAGGCCGACTGAGCGCGGGGCCGGCCGAGAGGGCCCTGAAACGAAAACGGGCGTCCGATAGGGCGCCCGTTTTACGTTTCGCTGGTGCCTGAAGCCCGACAGCGCGTCGTCGCCGCGCGAGATCAGTTCTTCTGGCTCGTCTTCGTCTTCGGCTTCTTCTTCTGCTGCTTGGCCGTCACCGCCGGAGCCGGCGTGTCGGCCGGCAGGAACGCCGAGAAGAGCGACGACATCGGCGCACTTTCGCTGACCCCCGCATAGTTGGCCACCACCCGCACCGTCGTGCCGATGCGCGCGAGCGTCGCCAGATGCACCACGTGCTGGTTCATCATGCGGAAGCAGCCGGAGGACGAGGCGCGGCCGATCGACCGCTCGTTGTTCGTTCCATGAATGCGGTAGATCGTGTTGCCGAGATAGAGCGCTTTCGCCCCGAGCGGGTTGATCACACCGCCGGTGACGGTGATCGGAAGGCCGGGCTGGCGCTGGCGCATCTCGGGCGGCGGCGTCCAGGATGGCCAGGCGGCGATCCGGCTGATCTTCTCGGTGCCTGTCCACGTGAAGCCGTCCCGGCCGACCGAGATCGGGTAGGCGTAGGCCCGCTTGCCGGGCAGCGTGTAGAGGAGCCGCCGCCCACCGGTATCGACGATCACCATGCCGGCCGGCTCGTCCTTGTCGAGATAGACGACCGGCGGCTTTTCGGGCGTGATGTCGGGCTTCTCGCCGCCGTTCATGAACTTCGGATAGGAGACGGTCCCGGCAGTTTTGCGCCGCTCGGCCCGTCGTGCCTCCTCGGCCTGTTCACGCCGCTCGATGTCGCTGCGGAACACGGGCGAACTGCCCGCGATCCATTGGTCTTGAGCGCTGACGATCTGCGGGGCGCAGACGAGAGCCGTCGCAACGGCGATCGCGAGAAATCGAAGAGCTGTCATGTCTGTCTCCGGGCACGCCAACCCCACGCACGGGCGAGGTGATTTCAATCTTAGTAAGCGATGCGGCGCGGTGGTCACAAGACTGCAACGCCCCCCGGGGCCATAGCAGCGGCCGAGGGTGTCATATTTGCCAGTATCCGGGCCGTCGATGCCGCGTCCCGAGCCCCGGCGCCGCCAGGGGTGACCGCCAGACTGTCTTGATTGCGTCAATTCATTCGACTATTCGACAAGTATGGAATCGATGCACGCAGCCCTCGGCTTCGCAGCCCTCGCGCAGGCGACCCGGATCGACGTGATGCGCCTTCTGGCGGAGCGCGGCGCATCGGGGCTCGCCGCAGGCGAGCTTGCAACCCGGCTCGGCATCGCGCCCTCCACGCTCTCGTTCCACCTGTCCGCGCTGGTCGAGGCCGGGCTGGTCCAATCGACCCGCCAGGGCCGCCAGGTCATCTACGCCGTCCGCTTCTCCGGTCTCCGCGCGCTCTTTGCGTTTCTCACCGAAACCTGCTGCGGCGGCCGGCCGGATCTGTGCGGCGACATCGCCCGCCTTCTGCCTGACATGCCCGAGGAGTCCCACATGCAGCCTGCGTTCAATGTTCTGTTCGTCTGCACGCGCAACTCCGCGCGTTCCATTCTGGCGGAGGCGATCCTCGAAAAGGTCGGCCGGGGCCGCTTCAAGGGCTGGTCGGCCGGCACCGAGCCCGCAGCCAGCCCCATGCCCGAGGTTCTCGAGCGGCTGGCGAAGCTTGGTCACGACGTGAGCGAACTGAGATCCAAGTCTTGGCGCGACTTCGAAGGGCCCGACGCGCCCCGGATGGATTTCGTGATCACGCTCTGTGACGTACCCGAGGGCGAGGCGTGTCCCGATCTCGGCCCCCGTCCCATGACGGCGGCGTGGCCGTTTCCGGACCCGGCGAAGTTCACGGGCTCCGATGTCGAGCGCACGGCGCTTCTGAACGAGCTCTACGGCATGATCCGCCGTCGCCTCGAAGCCTTCACGAGCCTGCCGTTCGACACGCTGGACCGCATGGCGCTGAAGGCGCGTCTCGATGAATTGGGCGACAGCGCCCGTATGGCACGGTAAGGGGCGAGCGATGAGAGTTGGCATCAACGGCATGGGCCGCATGGGACGCTTGGCGCTGCGGGCGGCCATGGGTGGCGTGACCAGGGTCGATGACGACCCGCGCAGCGGAACCGGGCTCGATATCGTCCACGTCAACGAGATCAAGGGCGGCATCGCGGCGACGGCGCACCTCCTCGAGTTCGATTCGATCCACGGCCGCTGGCGGACGCCGATCGGCGTCGAGGGCGGTGACACGATCTCGGTCGCCGGCAAACGCATCGGCTTCTCGGAAGGAAAGACGCCCGGTGAGGTGGCCTGGGGCGACCTCGGCTGCGACGTCGTTCTGGAATGCACCGGCAAGTTCCTGAAGCCGGCCGAACTCGAAGCCTACTTCCAGCGCGGCGTGAAACGCGTGATCGTCGCCGCTCCGGTGAAGGACGCAGCCGCGCTGAACGTCGTCGTCGGCGTCAACGATCATCTCTACGATCCCGCCCGACACCGCCTGCTGACGGCCGCGTCCTGCACGACCAACTGTCTGGCGCCCGTCGTCAAGGTGATCCACGAGAACCTCGGCATCCGCCACGGCCAGATCACCACCATCCACGATCCGACGAACACCAACGTCGTCGTGGACGCGCCGCACAAGGATCTCCGCCGCGCGCGCTCGGCCATGCTGTCGCTGCAACCCACGACCACCGGCAGCGCCACGGCGATCGCACTGATCTATCCGGATCTGAAAGGCCGCCTCGACGGCCACGCCGTACGCGCCCCGGTGCTCAACGCGAGCCTCACCGACTGCGTCTTCGAGGTGAAGCGGGAGACGACGGCAGAGGAGGTGAACGCCCTCTTCCAGGCCGCCGCGAAAGGTTCGCTCGCCGGCATCCTCGGCTTCGAGACCCGCCCGCTCGTCTCGGCCGACTACAACAACGACAGCCGCAGCTCCATCGTCGACGCCCTCTCGACGCTCGTGACCGACGGCACCATGGTCAAGGTCTACGCCTGGTACGACAACGAGATCGGTTATGTGTGCCGCATGGTCGATCTCGCCAACATCGTGATTGCGGCTGGAGCCTGAAATGACAGAGGCTGTCCGCAGCTATCTCATCGTCACAGCATCCTATTGGGGCTTCACGCTCGTCGACGGCGCGCTGCGGATGCTGGTGCTGCTGCACTTCTTCCAGCTCGGCTATTCGCCCTTTACGCTGGCATTTTTGTTTCTACTCTACGAGTTCGCCGGCATCATCGCCAACCTCGCCGGCGGCTGGCTCGCGTCGCGC
>JBGSJD010000511.1:0-1547 GCA_041742195.1 Hyphomicrobiaceae bacterium | reverse complement strand
GGCAGCGGAGCCGACGGCGAGCGAAGCCCCGCCAGCCGCCGCGAGGCCGAGAAAGCCGCGACGATGGAGTACCGACCGTCCGGCATCGCGTTCGAGGGTGGGCATGGGACGTCCTCCAGGTGCGCGCGATCCTCGAGGGGCCGCGCTTCGTTGTCAGGGCGGGCTCGAAAGAGCGCGGATCCAGCGTTCCATGGTCGCGTTGGCGAGCGGCATGGGCGGCTCGAGAAAGACGATGACGAAGCGGTCCGCGAGTTCCGCGATGCCGATCGAGCGCGGCCGTGTGGCGAGGGCCGCGGCCTCGGGCAGGGCCATGCCGAAGCAGAACACGACGTTCTTGGCGGCAAGGATCTCGGGCGCGATCTCGCCGTCGGGAAGGCCGCGCGTATGCCGATAGTGATCGAAGACGCCGATGAACTGGGCGCACGGGTGTCCGTCGATCTCGGCGCGGAAGCGGGCCACGACGTCGTCCACGCTCCCGAGCTGCGTCTCCGCCTTCGGCAGGTCGCAACGGAACATGGGGATGGTCAGGGTCTCGATCGTTTCGCTTGGCATGCGCGTGATGTCCTCGCCCGCTGTCCAGGACCGGGCGTCGCGTTACGGCTCGCGTCGGAACACCACGATGTCGACGCGCGGCGGCAGCGTCATTGCGATATGTCAGTAGCCCCGAGCGAAGCCAGCAGAGGCATGTGATGTCCGCCGCTCCTTTTCGATCGCCTGTGGCGATCGGGGAGCAAGGCGACCCGGCGCGCGCGCCGCCCCATCGGAGGCGTCGAGCGAAGCGAGCTACGCCGTGAGATAAAAGAGTGGTGCCCAGGGGCGGATTTGAACCACCGACACTGCGATTTTCAGTCGCATGCTCTACCAACTGAGCTACCTGGGCCATCGCGGTGCGAGCGCATCGCGAGGTGGCGGCCCTTATAGGCGGCAGCCGATAGGCTGTCCAGCAACAATAGAGCCCCGAGGGGCAGGCGGGACGCGCCGCCCGTCGCGCCGGGCAGGCGGCGCCTTGGAAGCGTCATGGCCAAGCCACGGAAATGCCGCCCGGCCACCCGGATGCGCCCGCGATTGCGCCTGACACTCGCAACATTGCCTCACGTCGTCATGCGTTCTCGGAGGAGGTTTTGATGCGCAGGAAGCCGATTGCTGGAGCCGTTGCCGCTGTTCTGGGTGCCATGGGCGCCGCGTTGGTCACGGATACGGCCGAAGCCGGAAGGGTGAAGGTGAGCGCGCCCGGCGTTCACGCCAATCTGGCGATCTATCTGCTGAAGGGCCGCTCGGCGCCGGGCCCCGTGCCGCTCACCTTGGACGAGGCGTTGGCCGGCGGCCGGGTCGAGGTCCACGAGACCGGCAACGTGCGCGAGCTGAAGATCGAGAACAAGGGTGCCGAACCCGTCTTCGTGCAGTGGGGCGAGATCGTGAAGGGCGGCCGCCAGGATCGCGTGCTGACGGTCAGCCTCGTGCTCGGACCGCACTCGGGGCTGGTCCCGATTGGCGCCTACTGCGTCGAGCAGGGCCGCTGGTCCAAGCGCGGGATCGAGGACGCCACG
>JBGSJD010000510.1:0-7099 GCA_041742195.1 Hyphomicrobiaceae bacterium | reverse complement strand
CTCCTCGCTCCGACCTTCGCTGCGACCACCGCGAGCCGGTGCGCCGCGGCCACGCCGCTTGCGGCTCCGGCCATCGGCCATCGTCTCCTCGTTGGGAGGATCGCCGATCCATTGCAATTCGTCGGTCGTCAGTTTCAGGATCGAATCGATGGCCTTGATGTCGTCAGCCGTCACGATGGTGGCGGCAAATCCGTCGCGGCCGGCACGCCCGGTCCGGCCGATCCGGTGGACATAGTCTTCCGGCTGCCACGGCACGTCGTAGTTGATGACGTGCGACACGTCGGGGATGTCGAGGCCACGGGCTGCAACATCCGAAGCAGCCAGCAGCGCGATCTCGCCCGAGCGGAACTTGTCGAGCGTTGCCGTGCGGCTCATCTGGTCCATGTCGCCGTGCAGCGCGCCGGCATTGAAGCCGTGCTTCATGAGCGACTTCAGCAGAATGGCGACATCCTTCTTGCGATTGCAGAAGATGATCGCGTTCTTCACGTCGAGCGTGCGCAGCAGTTCCCGCAGCACCTCGCGCTTCGCCCAGTCCTCACCGCTGTCGCAGTAGCAGAACCGCTGCGTGATCGTCTTGGCCGTCGTCGACTGCTTGGCCACCTCGATGCGCACGGGATCGGTCAGGAACTGATCGACGAGGCGCGTGATCTCTGGCGGCATGGTCGCCGAGAAGAACAGCGTCTGGCGCTTCGGCGGCAGCAGCTTGCAGATCTTCTCGATGTCGGGAATGAAGCCCATGTCGAGCATGCGGTCGGCTTCGTCGATGACGAGGATCTCGACGCCCATCAGCATGATGCGGCCGCGCCCGAAATGGTCGAGCAGCCGGCCCGGCGTGGCGATCAGGACGTCGACGCCCCGATCGAGCTTGCGCACCTGGTCGTCCATCGACACGCCGCCGATGAGCAGCGCGACGTCGAGCTTGTGATTGACGCCGTACTTCTCGAAGCTCTGCGCGCACTGCGCGGCGAGTTCGCGGGTTGGCGCCAGGATCAGCGATCGCGGCATCCGTGCCCGTGCCCGGCCCGTTTCGAGGCGGGTGATCATCGGAAGCACGAACGACGCCGTCTTTCCGGTGCCCGTCTGTGCAATGCCGAGGACGTCGCGGCCTGTCGTGGCGACGGGAATGGCCTGCGCCTGGATCGGGGTCGGCGCGGGATAGCCCGCGGCCTCGATGGCGGCGAGCACCTTTGCGCTGAGACCGAGCTCAGCGAACGTGGTGGTCTGCAAAAAACGGTCTCCGTAACTTGGTCGCGGGTGCCGGTCGACCGACGGTGGCCGACCAGGCCGTAACGGAGCGCAGGGGCAGGGTCGCTCGGGTGGGCGGGAAGTGGTCCCGCGCAAAGTCGGTCTTCGGGTATCGGAAAAGGGACTAACCAGTGGAGGCGTCCCCTGCGCACCGATGGCGGCTAGATGCCACATTCCACCCGATCCAACAAGGCTTTGATGCGGGCTGCGGCAGGCTGGCACGGGAGAACCGAGACGGTACGGGCAGGCCTGCCGTCTCGAAAGGCGATCATGACAGAACGATGAAGGGCCGGCACGACCCGTGCCAGCCCCCCCAAAATCGACGTCGGAAAGCGTCCGAGCCACTATTTCTTGAAGCCGGCGAGCACCTCTTCGCCCTTGGCGCCAGCGCGCTTCTTCCAGTCCTCGATCAGCTGTGCGCCGATCTTCTCGAGCCCTGATTTCAGTTCCGGGCTCGGCGGCACGACCTGCAAGCCCTTCGCCTTGAGCTGCTCGACGTACCAAAGTGCCTTTTCCTCGGCGATCTTCCAGCCTCGCGCCTCGGCCGCCGCGGCGGTCTTGAGGATCGCTTCCTGCTGATCCTTCGGCAGGCCGTTGAAGGCCGCCTTGTTCACCATCAGGATGTTCTTCGGGATCCAGCCCTGCACGTCGTACCAGTGGGTCATGGTCTCCCAGACCTTGCTGTCGTAGCCCGTCGACCCCGAGGTCATGAAGGCGTTCACGACGCCGGTGGCGAGCGCCTGCGGCAACTCGGCCGCCTGCACGGTGACGGCCTGCGCCCCGGCGAGTTCGGCGATCCGCGTCGTGCCGACGCTGTAGGCCCGCATCTTGAGGCCCTTCATGTCGTCGACGGTCTTGATCTCCTTCTTGGCATAGATGCCCTGCGGGCCCCATGCCACGGCATAGAGGACCATGATCCCCTGCGCGTCGAGCTTTTGCGCCACGGCGGGCTTCTGCGCCTGCCACAGCTTGAAGGATTGCGAAAAGCTGGTGGCGAGGAACGGGATCGTATCGAGGCCGAACACCGGGTCCTCGTTCTCGTGGATCGAGAGCAGCACCTCGCCCATCTGCGCCTGGCCGGTGGCGACCGCGCGCTTGATCTCCGGCGCCTTGAACAGCGACGCACCCGCATGGACGGTGATCTCGAGCTTGCCGCCCGTCGCCTTCTTCACCTCTTCGGCGAACCACGCGAGGTTCTCGGAGTGGTAGTTGGTCGGCGGGTAGGCGGCCGGCAGGTTCCACTTGGTCTGGGCACTTGCCGGAGCAGCAAGCGCCGACAGCGACACAGCGGCGGCTGTGAGCGCGGCAACGAGGGTAGAGCGCAGTGTCATGTAGGAGTCTCCTTCAGTCCTCAGGCCGGGAACACGAGCCTGGGTAGGAACATCACGATATTCGGGAATACAGTCACGATGGCGACGGCCGCAACCAGGAGGAAGAAAAACGGCAGTGCGGCCCATGCGACCGCATTGCTGTCATGTCCACTCATGGTCTGCAGCACGAAGAGATTGAATCCTACAGGTGGTGTGATTTGCGCCATTTCCACCAGGATCACGATGAAAATGCCGAACCAGACGAGATCGAAGCCAGCCTTCTGCACCATTGGCAGAACGACGACGGTCGTGAGCACGATCATCGAGATGCCGTCGAGACACGTGCCCAGCAGGATATACATGACCGTCAGCGCGGCGATCAGCATGAATGGTGAAAGCTGCAGGCCGTCGACCCAGTTGGCGAGCGCCACGGGGATGCCGGTGTAGCCCATCGATGTCGACATGAAGGCGGCGCCGGCAAGGATCAGCATGATGGCTCCGGTGAGCCGTGTCGCGCCCATCACGCTGTCCCAAAGCGCCTGCCGGCTCAAGCTGTTCGACCACCACGCGATGAGGAGAGCTCCGAGCACGCCCCAGGCTGCGCATTCGGTCGCCGTGGCCCAACCCGTCAACAGCACGGTGAAGACGAGCAGAATGAGGAGCAGGACCGGAATGAGGTTCATGCTCTCTTTGAGCCGCAGGCCGAGCGGCATGGGCGGCTCCCGTGGCGGCATCTTGTCGGGGTTCAGCAGCGCCCAGACCACGAGATAACCCGAGTAGAGCACCATCACGAGCATGCCCGGCACGAAACCGGCCAGGAAGACCTGCAGGATGGAGACCTCGGCGGCGACGGCATAGATCACCATCATGATCGACGGCGGAATGAGAATGCCGAGTGTTCCGGCTCCCGCCAGCGAGCCGACCGCCAGCATTTCCGGATAGCCGCGCTGCTTCAGCTCCGGCAGGGCGATCTTGGCGATCGTCGCGCAAGTGGCCGCCGACGAACCCGACACCGCGCCGAAGATCCCGCAACCGAGAACATTGACGTGCAGGAGGCCACCCGGCACCCGCCCGAGCCACGGCGCCAGTCCTCGAAACATCTCCTCCGACAGGCGCGTGCGGAACAGGATCTCGCCCATCCAGATGAACAGCGGAAGCGCTGCCAGCTCCCAGGAGGCTGCATTGCCCCATATTTTCGTTGCGAGGACGGAGCCGGCCGGGATGGCGCCCGGCGCCATCTGCATGCCGATCCAGCCACAGGCGAGGAGCGCGATCGCGATCCAGACGCCGGCGCCGAGCAGAGCGGCGAGCACGAACACGATCAGCAGGGAAATCGATATCAGGTCCATGGCAGCCTCAGATGCTCCCCTTGGAGGCTTGCTCGATGACCTCTTCGACCGTCTTGGGCGGCGCCTTCGTGTACCTCGGCAAGTGCCCGCGAAGCACATGGACGAGTTCGTCGACGACCGCGATCAGCAGCACGATGAGGCCCGCGGCGACGCTCGTCTGTGGAATCCACAGCGGCACTACCAGCACGCCCGTCGACATGTCGTTGATCAGCCATGACGTGTAGGTCATCAGCACGAACTGCCAGGCGAAGAAGCCGATCAGCAGTGCTGCCATCGCTAGCGCGAAGATCTCGACCAGCCACTTGGGCCGGCCCTTGAGACGGTCGGTGAGGAGGCCGACGCGGATCATCTCACCGGATTTGAACGTGTGCGCGAGGCCGAGGAAGGCCATGGCCGCCATGAACCAGGACGTGATGTCGTCCCCTGATGTCACGTTGATGTTGAACTGTCGGCCAGCCGAGAGCGCCATCATCATCAGGAAGATTGCAATCAGGAAGGCGCCGGCAAGATACCCCGCGCCCAGATAAAGCCCATCGAGCAGTCGTCTGATCATAGTCCCCTCGTCCGTCCGTTAGGCGGACAACCCCAGCCACACGCCGCCGACAGCCCGATTGGGGAGCAGCAACCAGCGGATTGAACCCTATTCGCACTAAATTACCGTGCCGCCGATCGGCCAGATTCTCGCGCGGCCGTCCATACTTTGTAAGGACATCGAGGGTCTATTCGCGCGCCTCTCGAACGTCGTGCGGAATTAATCGGCAGAGAGCCTACCGATTATCCCCCTCGTCGCCGGGCGTGCTCTGCCGCGCCGCGCCGGCATTGGGCTTTTCCGCGATACGGGCCGCCGCCGACTTGATCCAGTCGAGGTCGCGCAGATGCACGTCGACCTGGTCGAATGTTTCGAGGAGGCCTGCCTCGCGGAAAGCCTTCAGGAGGGCGACCCGGATTTCAGATGCAACCCGCCCGCTGGTATACACGTCCGCGACCACGGCCCGGATGGTGAAGTCGAGGCCGCTCGACGAGAAATCATCGCAAGTAATGAAGGGCGCCGGTGTCTTGAGGGCCTCCGGATGAGCGTCGGCAACCTCTCGCAGCATGGCCAGCACCTTGTCGGGATCGGCCGTCGGTGACACCCGGACTTTCACCACGGCGCGTCCCATCGGATTGCGATGCGTCCAGTTGAGGACGCGGCCCGTGATCAGCTCCGAGTTCGGCACGATGAGGCTAGCCCGGTCGAACGTCTCGATCTCGGTCGAGCGCACCGAGATCCGTCGCACGTTGCCCTGCTCGTTGCCGACGACGATCCAGTCGCCGACCTTGATCGGGCGTTCGACCAGCAGGATCAGTCCGGAAACGAAATTGTTGACGATCGACTGCAGGCCGAAGCCGATACCGACCGACAGCGCTCCGGCGACGATCGCGAGGCTCGTGATGTCGAGCCCGGCATAGGACAGCGCCAGCAGGATGGCGAGCCCGATACCGGCGTACCCGATGGACGTATCGATCGAATTCGCGATGCCGACGTCCATCCGGGTGCCGGTCAGCACATTCTCGCGCAGCCATTTCTGGAAAATTCGCGTCAGAAACAGGAGTGCCGTGAACAGCGCGATCGCGATCAGGATGCGCGCCAGCGAGATGCGGAACTGGCCGATCTCGAACCCGAACAGGAGCGCCTTCCACCAGTCGCGGATGTCCGCGCCCGAAAACCCCCACTGCAGCAGGAGAACGGGGAGCGCCAACACGCCTATCGCGAGCGTCGCGAAGGCCTCCACCAGCATCGAGATCTGGCGCTTGCGCCTTGCATCCGTGAGTCCGACGGTCCGCTCGAGGAAGCCGCTGACGACGTCGCTGTTGTCAGCCCGCCCGCGTGTCACCGCGCGCACCGCGAGATAGAACAACCCGCACGCGGCGAGAACGGTGCCGGAGAGCACGACCTGATGGGCGACGAAACGCCCGAGCGCCACGTAGCCGAGCAGCGACGGCACGATGATCATCGCGGCGGTCGCGAGCAGTGGCAGCTTGATCCAGAGCGGGCTCAGCAGCGTCACGGGTTTCGGCACGTAGGCGTGGCCGTTGACGGGTCGATCCGGTCCGGTCAACGGCACGAACGGGCTCAGCACGAGTGCGAGCAGCAGCAACGCGAACACGACGCTCGTGGCGAAGGCTTTCACCACCGTCACGGAGAGCGGCACATAGAGAATGCGGGCCAGCTCGACGAGCACCGAATCGAGGAGATAGATCGCGACGAACAGCTCGAGCAGCCGCAGGATTTGCCGGGCTGTCCGATCGTCGACGGGAACGAGCCGCCACGCGGGCGCTCTCGGCGCCAGACAGACCTTGAGGAGGGCGCGCGAGGCGATGAAAACGAGAAGTGCAGCCAGCGTCGCATTGGCGAGCGCGACCCAGGGCGCAAACAGCAGATCGAGCCCGGCCAGCCCGAAATAGATGATGAGCACCAGAACCGCCGGAGCGACCATGCGCAGTGGGGCCATCCACGCGGCCTGCATGGCGCGACGGAAGAACGGCGCTGGTGGCTCGGGCCTGACGAGGTGCGGCGCGATGCTCCGCCGCACGAGCCAGGTCAGCGCCCCGAAGATCGCGAGCGCGGCGCCGCCGAGCATCCACAGGCTGCCTTGTTTCCGGCTTGCCCACGTGAGCCAGTCGTTGCCGTAGTATTGCAGGCGGCCGAGGATCGCGGGCCATTGGCTGGCGACATTCTGCCAGACGGACGGAAGCAGCGGACTGTCACGCCGCTCGAACAGATTGCGCGTGAACAGCTGGTATCGGATGACCGTGATCCGGTCGATGAGCTGCTTGGCGCGGACCCATGCCAGCTCCGTCGTCTTGATCGCCCCGTCGAGCGCTGCCTTTTGTGCGGTGAGGCGGGTTCGTTCGGCCGCGACCGTCGCCGATTCGGCAGGCTGGTCCTTCGTCGGCGGCGGCCCGAGGCGCTCGATCTGCTTCTCGACTTCCTCGAGTTGCGGCCTGAGCGTTTCCGCGGTCGAGGTGGAATCGTAGATGATCCGCTCGACTTCGGTGCGCAGTCGCGCGAGTTCGCTCTCGAGCTCCTTGAGCTGCTGGATCGATTTCTCGGCGTTCTCGATGTTGCGGGCAAGCCGTTGCACGGGCTCGAGCGCTTCAGGCGGCAACACGGGCGCCGCCGGGTCCGCTGCGGGCGTGGCGGCCGGCGCGGGC
>JBGSJD010000509.1:0-1754 GCA_041742195.1 Hyphomicrobiaceae bacterium | reverse complement strand
GGCAGCAGCAGCGGCAGCGTCGGCGGCGCCCCACGGCGTGTCGAAGCCGTTGATCCGGATCACCACCTCGCGCGGCCCGAAGCCGCCCGCCTTGACCGCCGCGCACACCTGCTCGCGAGCCGTCTCCTTGGCGCTCGGTGCAACCGAATCTTCGAGGTCGAGGATCACGGCATCCACCGGCAGCGACCGGGCCTTCTCGATGGCGCGGGCATTGGAGCCGGGCATGTAGAGCACGCTGCGGCGCGGGCGGATGGTCATGGTCCTCTCCTCGGAAGTGGCAAGCGCTGCACCTTATGCCAACCGTCCGGGCCTCGCCATCGATGCGCTGGCCCCGCGACATCCCGGCTTCCCTCGCGCCCCGGGTTGCTCCAATGTCGGACGCGGAGAGCGGGAGCGTGGCGGCCGTGGCGGATCGAAGTGCAGACATCGTCGTCGTCGGGGGCGCCGCCGTGGGCAGCGCCATCGCCTATTTCCTGAAGCGCGACGGCTTCGGTGGCCGTGTGGTCGTCGTCGAGAAGGACCCGTCCTACCAGTGGTGCGCGAGCACGCGCGCCGTCGCGGGCATCCGCCAGCAGTTCTCGACCCGCGAGAACATCCGCCTCTCCCAGTTCGGTATCGGGTTCTTCCGCGGCATCCGCGCCGAGTTCGGCGACGACGCCGACATCGCCTTTCGCGAGCGCGGCTACATGGTCATGGCGACGCCAGCGGGGCTGCCCGCGCTCGAGGCCAACGTGGCGCTTCAGCAGGCGCTCGGCGCCGACATCGAGCTGCTTTTGCCCGACGCCATCGCAAACCGATTCCCGTGGCTCTCGGTGGAGGGATTGGCCGGCGCCGGCTGGGGCCTGAGCGGCGAAGGCTGGATCGATCCCGCCGCGCTGGTCCAGCTTCTCCGTGGGGGCGCCATCGCCCGCGGCGCCGAGTACCTCAACGGCGAAGTAACCGCGATCGACACTGATGGGGGGCGCGTCGAAGGTGTCACCCTGGCCGACGGCAGCCGCATCGCGACGGGAACCGTCGTCTGCGCGGCCGGCTGGCATTCCTCGAAGATCGCCGCCATGCTCGGGCTGTCGCTTCCCGTCCGACCGAGGAAACGGGTCGTCTTCGTCGTCGACTGTCCCGACGAGCTGCCGGGCGCCGGTCTCATGATCGATCCGTCGGGGCTCTACTTCCGGCCCGAGGGCCGCTATTTTCTGGCTGGCATCGCGCCGCCCGAGACCGACGACCCCGACTGCGAGGACTTCGATATCGACCATGGCCGCTTCGAGACCGACATCTGGCCGACGCTCGCGGCGCGCGTTCCCGCCATGCAGTCGTTGAAGGTGCGGAATGCCTGGTGCTGCCACTACGATCTCAACACCCTCGACCATAACGCCATCCTCGGCCGCCACCCCGAGCTGCCCACGTTCGTCACCGCCTGCGGCTTTTCCGGCCACGGGCTGCAGCACGCGCCGGGCGTCGGCCGCGCCATTGCAGAACTCGTTCTCCATGGCGGATACCGCACCATCGACTTGACGCGGTTCGGCCACGCGCGCATTGCGCGCGGCGAGCCGATCCTCGAATCCAACGTCTATTGATCGAGCGCCATGGCCCGCATCTTCGCGATATCCTCCCAGGTTGCCCGTGGTGCCGTCGGCCTGTCGGCGGCAGTCCCCGCGCTGCAGGCGCTGGGCCACGAGGTCATCGCGCTGCCGACCATTCTCCTGTCCAATCACCCCGGCCATGCCCGGTTCGCCGGCGAGCGCGTCGCCCCGGCC
>JBGSJD010000508.1:0-6072 GCA_041742195.1 Hyphomicrobiaceae bacterium | reverse complement strand
GTTCGAGGGCGAGGCCCTCGGAGCGGGCGAAGCCGAGGCGGCTCGCCACGATCAGGGGGGCTGCATCGAGCAGCGGCATGAAGCCGGCCCGAACGACATCGCCGCGCCCCGCTGCCCGGCCCGGCATTCGCGTCATGGTTCTTCTCCGCCAAGCAGACCGGCCGCCGTCACCAGATTGTCGGCGATCTCGGCGATGCGGCGGCCCTGGTTCATGGCCGTCTTGCGCAACAAAGCGTAGGCTTGGTCTTCGCCGATGCCACGCGTCTTCATGAGAATTCCCTTGGCGCGCTCGATGGTCTTGCGATCGGCCAGTTCGCCGCGGGCCTCGTCGAGTTCGCGACGCAGCCGATCATAGGCCTTGAAGCGCATCATGGCCGTGTCGAGGACCGAGCGGATGCGTTCCTTCTTCAAGCCGTCCACGACGTAGGCGGCGACTCCGGCCTCGATGGCGGCCTCGATGGAGCTCTGGTCCGTCCGGTCGACGAACATGGCAACGGGCCGGGCAACCGCACGCGAGACCTGCAGCATATGCTCGAGCACGTCCCGGTTCGGGTTCTCGAGGTCGATGACGATCACGTCGGGGTCGATCTCGACCACGCGTCGCATGAGACCGGCGGTGTCGTCGAGGATCGTGATCCGGCAGTCGCCCGACGCGCGGAGCCCATCCTCGATGATGGAGGCGCGGATGCGGTTGGCATCGATGACCAGGATGTTGAGCGGCGCTGCCATATGGCAGCATCTAGATTTGGCAGCGGGTGTCGACAAGCCGCCAAATCAGGTGATCTGCCTGGAAAGCAGGCAGACCGTCCAGCGCCACTCCGACGGGCAGATGTGGCTCGGCCTCAGGGGCGGTCACGCCCCGACGGGCTTGCCCTTGTTGCACGGCGCGCAAGCGGGATTGATGACTGCCGAGGTCTTGCTTGTTCCATGGGTTGTCTCGTTGCTTCAGAGACAGACTGTTGATCGCCGCGCCGGCGGTTCGACGTCTGGTGCAGGATCAGAAGTTTCAGACGAGCAAATTTACGAGCCGTCGGCCCCGGCAATCGTTTCGCGCCGCCGCAATCGCGCGGCATCGAGTAGCATCTGCGCGGCCCATCGGTAGACGTTGCGCTGGCGAACCAGATCGCGCATCAGCCGCATCCGGTCTCGTTGCTCGTTGGCCGGCATGTTGAGCGCGGTTCTGAGCGCATTCGCCATCCCGCGCGTGTCGTAGGGATTGACGATCAGCGCTTCACCGAGTTCCCGCGACGCGCCGGCGAAGCTCGAGAGAACCAGAATGCCGTGTTCGTCGTCGCGGGCGGCGACGAACTCCTTGGCGACCAGGTTCATGCCGTCGTGCAGGCTCGACACGATGCAGATGTCGGCCGCTCGGAACAGCTCGAAGACCTCGGCCGGATCGTGATGCCGGATGTTGAGGAGGATCGGCTTGTAGCCGTCGTTGCCATGCCGCGCGTTGACTTCGTCAGCGAGTTGGATCGCTTCGGCCTGCAGCGTGCTGTAGGCGTCGAGCTTGCTGCGCGTCGGTGCGGCAGCCTGGATGAAGACGAGCTTGCCGCGCCAGTCGGGATCCCGCGTGAGAAGGTCGTCGATGGCCCGGATCCGGTCGAGGATGCCCTTGGTGTAATCGAAGCGCTCGATGCCGACGGCGATCCGCGTGTCGGCTGGCAAAGAAAAGCGCTGCCGCACCGCCTCGCGGCATTCCGGCACCGGTGCCTGATCGGCGAGTGCAGCCGGTGGCCATTCGATCGAGATCGGATAGGGACGGATCAGGGTCTCGTGGCCACCGAGGGTGACGGAGGCAAACTCGCGATCGATCCGGCTCTCCATGAACCTGTCGGCGGCCTCCAGGAAGTTGTTGCAGTGGAACTGCGTGTGGAAGCCGAGGATCGTGCTGCCGAGCAGCCCGTCGATGATCTCCTCCCGCCACGGACAGATGCCGAACGTCTCGGAGTTCGGCCATGGGATGTGCCAGAAAGCGATGACAGTAGCCTTTGGCAGCCGCTTTCGGATCATCCGCGGCAGCAAGGCGAAGTGATAGTCCTGCACGAGCACGATCGGTGCGTCCGTCGTGGCCTCGGCGACGACCGCGTCGGCGAACCGCTCGTTGATCCGCACGTAATGGTCCCAGTCCGACTCCCGGAACACGGGGCGCACGAAGGCGATGTGGCAGAGCGGCCAGAGCCCCTCATTGGCAAGACCGTAGTAGTAGCCCTCCTGCTCCTCCTCGGTGAGCCAAATGCGCCGCAGCGTGTAGGTCGGGCTTGCGGGCGGTACGCGCAGCCTGTCTTGTCGGTCGACGGTTTCGCGGTCCGCGCTTCCCGAGCCGTGCGCGATCCACACGCCACCGCAGGCCCGCATGACCGGCTCGAGTGCCGCGACGAGGCCGCTCGCCGGGATCTGGAGCTTGATGGCGCCGTTCTCGTGATTGTGGATGTAGGGCTCCCGGTTGGAGACGACGAGTACCTCGGCGCCGGGTAGTTCCTCCTGCAGCAGCAGATGCAGCGTTCTCGGCGACCATTCGACGTGGATGCCCTCCGTGAACCGCCGCTCGAGCCGGATCTCGGCGAGGACGGCATGCATCTCGCGGCTTATCGGCAGGTCGCTCCGCCGCAAGGTCGCGGAAACGCCGCCGCCGGCCTGCACTTCGACGATCGCATTGTGAATCGAGCGGGCCCACGTCCGCATCAGGCCCAGAACGATCGCGGTCGCGAGCAGGCCGAGGCCGGCCGCCACGCCGATGAGCGCCAGCATCGCATAGAGGCGCGCCTCGCTGGATCGCACGTCGATGTAGGAGAGATCGTGCAGGACCAGCAGATGCCCGCTGGCCGTTCCGGTGGTGATCGGGAACGCGCTGACGTGAATGCGCGCGTCGCCATCCCTGACGGTCACGAACGTATCGCTCTTGTTTCGTTCCACGGTCTGGCACGTCACCGCTTTTGGCAGCAGCCTGGTGCTGTAGCGGAGTTCGCCCTTGGCCGTACAATAGCCGAGCGCGAGAATGCGCTCGTCCTCCGCGAGGCGTTCGAAGCGCGGGACGAGCTGCGGATCGCGATCGGCGGCCATTCCGGTCGCAACCTGTTCGCGAATGGAGCGGAACACGAGGCGGGCGCGCAATTCGAGGTCTCGCTGCGACCATCCCTCGACCATCACCGACGCCAACGGCGAGAGTGCCGCGATCACGATGAGTGCGGCGGCGAGTGCGAGCGCGGTATAACGCATGAGCGGATTGCGCCAGATCCGGTTCGAGCGGACCTTTCGCACGAGGGACTGCCACGATGTCCGCCATTCGGTGGCGCGGCTCATCTCGCGCTTTCCCAGCCCTCGGACAATCGCATCGCCGCGACGATGATCCCGACCATCGAGTATGTCTGTGGGAAATTGCCCCAAAGCTCGCCCGTCTCAGGTGCGATGTCCTCCGACAGCAGCCCGACGTGGTTCCGGCGCGCCAGCAGATCCTCGAAAATTTGCCGCGCCTCTTCGCGCCGCCCGATGGCAGCGAGGGCGTCGACATACCAGAACGTGCAGATCGTGAAGGCGACCGCCGGAGTGCCGAAATCGTCGGGTGCCGAGTAGCGCAGAAGATGCCCTTTCCGAAGCAGTCGGCGACCGATCGTGTCGACGGTCGCCTGGAAGCGCTCGTCGGTCGCGGACACGATGCCGAGTTCGTGCAGCAGCAGCACGCTGGCATCGATCTCGTCACTGTCGAGGCTGCCCGTGAAGCAGCGCTCGGCGTCGTTCCAGGCGCGCTTCAGGATCACGTCGCGCAAGCCGTCGGCAGATTCACGCCATTGCCGGGCGCGATCGCCAAGGCCGATGTGCCGCGCGATCCGGGCCAGTCTGTCGCAAGCCACCCAGCACATGGCCGCGGAATGGGTATGGACCCGGGCCCGGCCCCGATATTCCCAGATGCCGGCGTCCGGCGTCAGCGCGTGGCTGAGCGCGTGCGTGCCGAGCGGCTCGAGGAGATCGAACAGAGCCTTGTCGCCCTTGTTCGGCAGTCGCTCGTCGAAGAACATCTGCGATGCCGCGAGGATCACACTGCCGTAGACATCGTGCTGGACCTGCTGCACGGCGGCGTTCCCGATGCGCACGGGACCGAAGCCGCGATACCCATGGAGTGCCGGCGCGTCCCGCTCCTCGAGCTCCTTCTCCGGCAGGATCGAATAGACGGGCTTCAACGCCGGTCCTTTCTCGTGCGCGATGACGTTGGTGATGTAATCGATGAAACGTTCCATGGTGCGCGTGGCGCCGACACGGTTCAGCGCGTGCACGGTGAAGTAGGCGTCGCGTATCCAGCAGTACCTGTAGTCCCAGTTTCGGCCCGAGCCGGGATCCTCCGGCACCGAGGTCGTCAGCGCTGCGACGATGGCCCCCGTCTCATGGAAGCTGCACAATTGCAGCGTGATTGCCGCCCGGATGACCGCTTCCTGCCACTCGAAAGGCAGGTTCAGGCTTCGCACCCAGTCCATCCAGTACTCGCGGGTCTGATCCTCGAATTCGCGGGCGATGCGCGGAATTGAATCGGTGAAGCTTTCGTCGTCATGCAGGATGAATGTCAGCGGGCGCGCGAGCACGAACGCGCTCTCGTCCGCTACGTAGCTGACGGGCGCATCTGTCGTGAGCCGGATCGCCCCAGCCTCCGTCACGTAGCGGATATGGTTGCTGCCGGCGATCGGCGATGCGTCGAGGCGGCCGCAGTCCATCCGCGGGCGCACGCGCACGCGGATGCGGCATAGCCCCTCCAGCGGCTCGACGCGCCGGATGAGCATGGACGGTTGGAACGTTCGGCCGAATTGCCGGAATCGCGGTGCGAAATCCGTTATGGCGAAGGACGCCCCGGAGGCGGACGTGACGACGGTGCGAACGATCGCCGTGTTGCGGATGTAGCTCTGCGTCGACGTCGCATCGTCGTCGAAGCCGATCGAGAAAAAGCCGGCATTCGGGGCATGACCGTCGACGAGGGCGCAGAACACCGGATCGCCGTCGATGCGCGGCCAGCACGTCCAGACGATCGTGCCGGAGCGATCAATCAGAGCCGCAGTGTTGCTGTTCCCGACGACGGCGAGATCGAGTGAAGGATTGAGTGTCACGTCTCTAATCTCCTGGCCTCGGCCTCGAGCCAGGCAATGACGTCGGATGTCCCGGAAAAGTCGGCCTCTGCACGGGTGAACCGCTCGCCCGCGACCTTCAGGCCCTTGCCGCCGAGACGGATGGCGGCCGTCATGGCCGATATGTCGGTGATGTCGTCGCCGACCATGATGGGACGGCGGCCCGCGAAGCGCGGCGTCTCCATGATGACTTCAAGGGCCACGCCCTTGGAAACCTGCCGCGGCACGATTTCAAGCACCTGCCGGCCGTGTGCGAGAACAAGATGATCGTGCCGCCCGTCCTGCAGGAGGCGAGCCATTGCCAGTTCGAGTGCCGGTGCGAGCGCGGGACGCTGCCGATAATGGACGGCAACCGAAAATCGCTTCGGCTCGAACAATGCGCCGGGGTGATCCGCTGCCACCCGGCGAACGGCATCGACGATGTCCTCCTCGATCGGCGCCGCTCTCGATAGGATGGTGCCGTGTGGCAGTGGACGGAGTTCGGCCCCGTGCACGCCGGCCGCCACGGGCTCCAGCGGCGCAAGAAGCCGATCGACATCACCGATGGGGCGGCCGGTGACGATCGCGAGGGCTCCGCCGAGGCCCTGCTCTAGCCGTTCGAGGAGGTGCGCAAGGCCTTCCGAAATCGTCACGCCATCCGGCGTCGGAGCGATCTCAATCAAAGTCCCGTCAAGATCGAGGAAGAGCGCGCAAGCCGATAAGTCCAAGTCCATGATCCCACCAGTTTGACAGCTGGGGCCATCAAGGCAAGTGGTTTATGGGCCATCGAGGTGCGAGCGAGGCGCGGCGGACGCAAATCGATTACTGGATCCCTGGCTCGGCTTGGCCTCGCGCCCTTCGCGTGTCGTGAGCCATCGCCTTGCCCCTGGCCGTGGCGTTTCGCCAGACCCCGACGCCAAGATAACCGCACGCAACAACCGCCATCAGACGCGCGCTCGGGCCCGCTCGATCGCCGCCCACACCC
>JBGSJD010000507.1:0-3236 GCA_041742195.1 Hyphomicrobiaceae bacterium | reverse complement strand
GGTGCGCGTCGCGATAGCGCTGCGCATCCGCCATCCCGCCGAACGCCGACGCCGGCATGACGCCGCAATGGGACCGGACGAGTTCATCGAGGAGTTCGGCCTGTGACGGCCCGTCCAGCGGTACGGCCAGTCCGAGCGCATCGCGCTCCGTCGCGGGCAGCTGAGCCAAGCCCTTCCACGCCACCTCCCGCACCGAGCCTCGCGCCGGATCGCCGGTCTCGATGACGAACCCACCCTCGATGGCCGCCCCGAACAGTGGCTCGAAGAGCCCAGCAGCTGGCCACCCCGATGACGCCCAATCGACGGCCGCCAAGAGCGCGCTCACCTTAAGCCCCGGATCGAAACGACCGTCCGCGCGCCGGAGACCATCGAGCGCCGCCCCATGATCGGCCCGAAGGTGCTCGAACACAACGGCGCCCGGCCCCGCCCCGGCACCAGACGAAGTTCGCTCCGCAGCGATCTCCCGGAGCAGTGCAGCGCGAACGCGATGATGATGCGGGTTGTCGTGGATTTCGCCGAGAAGCACGAAGTCCGCCGCCGCGAGTGCACCGATCGGAAGCCCCGTCGCGCGATCGCCCGTCGCAACCAGTGCCCGTGCAGCTCCGTCGCCACCACCCGTGGCGATGGCGACGCAGGCAGCGGATGACGCCTGCCCCACAGCCTCGGTTTCAACTCCGGCACACAGCGGGCGCGGCGCATCTCTGGCGGCAACCGACGAAGCGCTCACGAGCCCCACCAGCAACACCACGGAGGCGATGCGGCCGAGCCTCGAAACCTGAAGCAACCTGCCCGGTGACCACCACCCGGGAATCATGCGCATGAACGTACCCCCGGGGCGATCAAAACGGCACGGACGCCGGCTCATCTCTCCGGGAGCGCGGCAAGTCCCTTGCGCTCGCGCATCGTGTTGACGAAGCGGATGAACAGGTAGTGACTGTCCTCGGGCCCCGGCGACGCCTCGGGGTGATACTGGACCGAGAATACCGGCTGCCCCGTCACACGGATGCCGCAGTTGGAGCCGTCGAACAACGAGACGTGCGTTTCCTCCACGCTCGCCGGCAGCGTCTCCCGATCCACCGCGAAGCCGTGGTTCATCGACGTGACCTCGACCTTGCCCGTCGTGAAGTCCTTGACCGGGTGGTTCGCGCCATGATGGCCGTGCGGCATCTTCATGGTCCGCGCGCCCAGCGCCAGCCCCAGCATCTGGTGTCCGAGGCAGATGCCGAACGTGGGCAATCCCGCCTTCAGGAGCGCCTTGATCTCCGGCACGGCGTAGACGCCAGTCGCGGCCGGGTCACCCGGGCCGTTCGAGAGAAAGACGCCGTCGGGCTTCCGCGCGAGGATGTCGACGGCCTTCTCGGTCGCCGGCACCACGGTGACCTTGCAGCCGACCGTGGCGAGGCAACGCAGGATGTTCCGCTTGAGCCCGTAGTCGATGGCAACGACATGCAACTCGGGAGCGGTCTGGCGCGGATAGCCCTTGTCCCACACCCACCGCATCTCGTCCCACGTGTAGCTCTGTCCGCTGGTCACGTCGGGAACGAGATCCATCCCGACCAGACCCGGCCACTGCCGCGCCTCGGCCTTGAGCGCGTCGAGATCGAAGACGCCCTTGGGATCGTGCGCGATGACGCCATTGGGCATCCCCGTCTCGCGGATGAGGGCCGTCAGCGCCCGCGTGTCGACCCCTGCGATGGCGACGATGCCGCGCGCCTTGAGCCAGGCGTCGAAGTGCCCGCCAGAGCGGTAGTTGGAGGGATCCGTGATGCCCGCGCGGATGACGACGCCGCGCACACCGGAGCGGGCGGCGAGGTTGGACGTCTCGGTATCCTCGGTGTTGGTCCCGACGTTGCCGATGTGCGGGAAGGTGAAGCAGACGATCTGGCCGGCGTAGGAGGGGTCCGTCAGGATTTCCTGATAGCCCGTGATCGCGGTGTTGAAGCACACCTCGCCGACGGCCGAGCCCGTGGCGCCGAGCCCCGTTCCGACGATCACCGACCCGTCCGCAAGCACCAGGCGGGCCGTCGTCGGCGCCTCCACCCAGGGCTGAGGCGCGGTCGTGCCTTTGCTATCGGACATGGCTCTCTCTCCTCGATCCGGCGGACCCGGGGCGCTCGGGCGTACAGTCGGCGGCGGACCCTATGCGAAGCCCCTCCGGGGGTCAAATGACGCAGCCCAGCAAGGGCTGCAACCCCTCGGGCCGATTGGTCGCGCCCATGCGCTGGGCCTTGCCCTCAGGGGTGCGAGCCGTCACTGTCGCCAGACCGTCCGACAAGGAGACCGACATGCTGCGCCAGCGCCTCACCGACGACATGAAAACCGCGCTCAAGGCCGGCGAGAAGGAGCGTCTTGGCGTTATCCGTCTGATGATCTCGGCCATGAAGTCGGCCGACATGGAACCATCAGCCAAGGGCCCGATCGACGACGCCGGCATCGTCGCCGTGCTCACCCGCATGGTCAAGCAGCGCCGCGACTCGATCGAGCAATACAACGCGGGCGGTCGGCCGGAGCTGGCCGCCAAGGAAGCGGCCGAAATCACCATCATCGAGGCCTATCTGCCGAAGCTGATGGACGAAGCCGCGACCCGCGACGTCATCACCACCCTCATCGCGGAAACCGGCGCCGTCGGCCCGAAGGACATGGGCAAGGTGATGGGTGCGCTGAAATCCCGCTACGCCGGCCAGATCGACATGGGACGCGCGAGCGGGCTCTTGAAGGATCTGCTCAAGGGCTGAACCACCCCTTTGAGCTGCCCGCGATCCGGCCCCGTCACGGCACCAGGATCTGCCGCACGCTGCCGCCGTCGGCGAGCCGGTCGAAGCCCTCGTTGATCTGATCGAGGCCGATCCGCTCGCTCATCAGGCGGTCGACCGGCAGCAGCCCCTGCTGATAGAGGCTGATGAAGCGCGGGATATCGCGCCCCGGCACGCAGCTCCCGACATAGCTGCCCTTGATCGTGCGTTCCTCGGCGACGAGGTTGGTCGCCGGCAGCGCCATGGTGTGCGTCGGGTGCGGCAGGCTCCCGGTAATCGTCGTGCCGCCGCGCCGCGTGATCTTGTAGGCGAGTTCCAGCGCCTTCACCGAGGACGCCATCTCGAACGCGAAATCGACGCCGCCCCCCGTCAGGTCGCGCACCTGCTCGATGCACGTCGCATCGCGGGCATTGATGGCATGCGTCGCGCCGAGCTGGCGGGCGAGCGCGAGCTTGTCGTCGAGCATGTCGATGGCGATCACCG
>JBGSJD010000506.1:0-2173 GCA_041742195.1 Hyphomicrobiaceae bacterium | reverse complement strand
TCGCCGGGCCGGCCGACGCGGGGCAGGAAATGCGGGACCTCGCCGCCTTCCGCCGCTCGCTCGACGAAGCCCGGCGGCTGCTCCTCGCCTGACGGGCTTTCCTACCAGCCCTTGAACGGCGTCTCGGGGACGGGCGTCAGCGGCGGCTTGCGCGCCTTGTAGGCCATCAGGTTGTCCATGGTCAGATTGCCCATCATCGTCCGGGTGTGGAGCGATGCCGAGCCGACGTGGGGCAGCAGGGTCAGGTTCGGGATCGTGAACAGGTCCGTGTCGATGTGAGGCTCGTTGACGAACACATCGAGGCCGGCCGCCAGGATGGTGCCGTTGCGGAGCGCCGTCTTGAGAGCGGCCTCGTCGACAACGGACCCACGCGCCATGTTGATGAAGACGCCATTGGGGCCGAGGGCCTCGAGGACGCGGGCGTCGATCAGGTTCTGGGTCGCGGGGCCGCCGGGCAGGATGGCGATCAACGTGTCGACGTCCTCTGCCATGGCCACGAGGTCGTTGTAGAACGGGTAGGGGACGTCGGGCTGCGGGTTGCGGCCGTAGTAGGACAGTGGAATGCCGAAGGCCTCGAGACGGCGGCCGATGGCCTTGCCGATACGGCCATAGCCGACGAGCCCGATGCTGCGATCGCGCAGGCTCGGCGTGTAGGGGTAGTCGACGCCGGTCGCGGACCACTGGCCGGCCCGCAGCCATGCCTCGGCGCGGGACAACTCGCGCACCGTCATCATGAGAAGGCCGATGGTCGTGTCAGCGACCTCTTCCGTCAGCACGTCCGGCGTGTTCGTCACCACGATGCGGCGCCGGCCTGCCTCGGGCAGGTCGATGGAATCGTAGCCCACACCGTAGTTGCTGATGATGCGGAGCGACGGCAGACGCGCGATCAGCGAGCGCTCCGTGCGCACCCCGGTATGGGCGCCCGTACAGATGGCCTCGATCCTGCTCCCCTCGCGCGCAATGAAGGCTTCGAGGTCGTCCAGCTCGTTCATCCAATAGGGCTCGAACTCGGCGTGCAGCCGTTCCGTGACGGAGGGCATCATGGGACCGGTCACGAGAACAGGTGGTTTCGACATCAGACAGCCTCAAGCAGGGGACAGTGCGGAAATGCGGATTTTGCGGACTGACAACCCGCGTCTTCATTAAATCATAATCAACGCGGGGATGCTGGATCAGAATGGTCGGGAGCCTTACCAAGGATCGATCGGTGTCGCACCGGGACTCGCATGGCGCTCGGCGCGAGGGGTCGAGCGTGCGGCAGCGAGCAGAACGGGCCGCCTGGTCTCCAGGCGGCCCTTCTTGTTTCATGGGTGTCGCGCAGCACTTGCCGTTCCGGGCCATTCCGGCTTCAAGCTAGCGCCATGAGCAACACACCCTGGGACGTCGCGATCATCGGCGGCGGGCACAACGGTCTCGTCGCGGCGGCCTATCTGGCGCGGGCCGGCGCGCGGGTCGTGGTGCTCGAGAAGAACGACGTCGCGGGCGGTGCCGCGCTCACCGAAGAGTTCGCGCCGGGGTATCGCAACTCGGTGGCCGCATACACCGTCAGCCTGCTCAATCCGAAGATCATCCGTGACCTCGATCTCGCGCGCCATGGTTTGCGCATCGTCGAACGTCCGGTGGCGAATTTCTGGCCGGTCGACGCCACGCGCGGCCTCCTGATGCCCTACGGTCTCGCGCGGCGGCAACAGGCCATCGCCGCCTTTTCGCCGCGCGACGCGGAGCGCCTTCCGGCTTATGACGCGGCGCTCGAAGCGGCGGCCGCCGTGCTCCGGGATCTCGTTCTCGAAACGCCGCCCAACCGGGGCGATGGGATCGGGAGCCTGATCCGGACGGGTCTCCTCGGGCGGCGGCTTCTGCAACTCGATCTGCCGCGTCAGCGGGTCGTTGCAGATCTCTTCACGAAGAGCGCCGCCGATCTCCTCGACGGCTGGTTCGAAAGCGACGTCGTGAAGGGGGCGCTCGCCTTCGACGGGATCGTCGGGGCCTATGCGGCGCCCTCGACGCCGGGGACGGCCTACGTGCTGCTGCATCATTGCTTCGGCGAGGTGAACGGCAAATCCGGCGTCTGGGGGCATGCGGTCGGTGGCATGGGGGCGATCACGCAGGCCATGCAACGGTCGGCCGAAGCGGCCGGCGCTGTGGTTTGCACCGGGGCGACCGTCCGCGAGGT
>JBGSJD010000505.1:0-3219 GCA_041742195.1 Hyphomicrobiaceae bacterium | reverse complement strand
GCGGCGCTTGCGGAGTTGCTGTCGTCGCATCCCCTGAAGGAGGCGGCCCGGGCGGTCGCCGAGCGACTGGCAATCCCTCGCACGCGAGCCTACGAGATCGGCCTTCGGCTGAAGGCCCGCGAATGACAGCCCGCAGCCCGTCATCGCCGCCGGCCGGCGGCTCGAAGCCCGATCGGACCCGCCATCTGAAGCGAGGCGAGTGGGCGGAATGGAGCGCGGCCATGCTTCTGCGCCTCAAGGGCTATCGCATTCTGGCGCGCCGCCATCGAACCCCCTACGGCGAGATTGACATCGTGGCCGTGCGCGGCCGCCGCCTGGCCTTCGTCGAGGTCAAGCGACGCAACGACCTCGCCGAAGCCGAGGCCGCGCTGACACCCTGGCAGGTGGGGCGGATCGGCCGCGCGGCTGACGACTGGATCGCGCGGCATCCGTCGATGTCCGGCCACGAGATCGGCCTCGATGCCATCCTGGTCGTTGCAGGCGCCCTGCCGCGTCACATCAAGAATGCACTCGACAGGTTTTGATGCGGCCACACCATTGACTTTCCCGGGCCGCCCGGACTTCGATGCCTGAACCACCATGGACGAGTGCCAGCGCCGGCCCGAGTCTCCGGCCAAGGAGCGACAATGCCACTCAAGATCGCCTGCCAGATGGACCCCATCGACCGCATCGACATCAAGGGCGACTCGACGTTCGCCCTGTTGCTCGAAGCGCAGCGTCGCGGCCATGAACTCTTCTACTACACGCCTCCCCATCTGGCGCTGGACGGGACCCAACTCATCGCCCGTGGCCACACCCTCTCGGTCGAGGATCGGGAAGGCGACCACTACAAGTTGACGGACGCCCGCAAGGTCGACCTGGCCGACTGGGACGTGGTCCTGCTCCGCCAGGACCCGCCGTTCGACATGGCCTACATCACCACGACACATCTTCTGGAGCGCATTCACCCCCGGACGCTGGTGGTCAACGATCCGGCGAGTGTCCGTAATGCGCCCGAGAAGGTGTGGGTGCTGGAGTTCCAGGACCTGATGCCGCCGACCATGGTCACGCGCAACATCGAGGACGTCCGCGAGTTCCAGGCGCGCTACAAGGACATCATCGTAAAGCCGCTCTACGGCAATGGCGGCGCCTCGGTGTTCCGCATCCAGCAGGGCGATTCCAATCTGAATTCCCTGGTCGAGCTCTTCCAGACCGTGTTCCGCGAGCCGTTCATGGTGCAGCAGTATCGCCCGGAGGTCCGGGGCGGCGACAAGCGCATCATTCTGGTCGACGGCGAGGTGGCCGGCGCCATCAATCGGGTTCCCGCCGAGGGCGAAACACGCTCCAACATGCACGTCGGTGGCACCCCGAAGCCGACCGAGCTGACCGATCGCGACCGCGAGATATGCGCGCGGCTCGGGCCTCATCTGCGGGACCGCGGCCTCATTTTTGTTGGAATTGACGTGATCGGCCCCTACCTGACCGAGATCAACGTCACCTCACCGACCGGCATCCGGCAGGTAAAAGCCTTTGGCGGCAATGACATCGCGGCCATGATCTGGGACTCGATCGAAGGTCGGTGTGCCGCCAAAAGATGATCCGACTAAGGATCGTGTTTTGCGCCCGTGTTAACCATCAGATCGGAATAAGGGTTCTACGCACAACTCCGATTGGCTAGCCACCCAGTGTCTCCCGCAGGGGGGAGGGTCGCGAGGCGCATCGAGCGCCTCCAAAGCCAAGATGGAGCGAAGTATGAAGTATGCAAACCCGCGTGCGGTCGCGCTCGCCGTCGCGCTTGTTGCAGTTGGTACCCTCGCGTTGGTGCCGGACGAAACGGAAGCCGGGTCGAACTGCCTGCCCGGCGAGCTGAGGTCGAAGCTCTCCCAGGTCAGCAAGAAGTTCGGGAAGGTTCAGGTGCTCTCGACGTACCGTCGCGGCGCCCGCATGCCGAGCGGCCGCACGAGCTTCCATGCGTCGTGCCGGGCCGTCGACTTCAAGCCCCCGGCGGGCAAGTACTCCCAGGTCGCGAGCTGGCTGAAGGCCAATCACTCGGGCGGCGTCGGCACGTACAGCTGCGGCATGAACCACATCCATATCGATAGCGGCCCCCGCGTCCGCTTCCACCACTGCCAGCGCGCCGAGTTGGAGGAGATGGACGGCGATGCGATCCGGGCCGCCAAGGCCGAATGGCCGACCGAGGCTGGTCGTGGCCAGTGGCCGCTGGTCCTCCCGTCGGCTGGCACGCCGAACGGGACGCGTCTCTGAGTCCGGCTACCAGGCCAATTCGAGGATCTCGCGAACGTCCGCGGCCGACCTGATCGGCCGCGGATTGATCCGGACCGGCTTGTACCCGAGCGCCCGCGTCGCGATCTCGTCGAGCTTGTCGCGCGTGATGCCGACGTCCCGGAGCGACGTGGGCTGGTCGAGGCCCGCGATCAGGGCCTTGACCAGTTCGCTGGCCGGCCGCCCGGCATCGCCCATGGCGCGCGAGAGATCGCGCTGGCGGTCGCCGTTGATCGCGGCATTCCATGCGAGGACGGCCGGCAGCATCACGCAGGATGTGTGTCCGTGCGGCACGCCGAACGTGGCCCCGAGCGCGTAGCCGATACCGTGGCTCGCCCCGGTGCCGACGCCCGACACGGACGGGGTGATCGACTGCCACGCGCCGAATTGCGCCTCGAGCCGCGCACCGAGGTCGCCCGGCGATGCCTTGATTTGGGGAAGCGCGCGAGCCAGCAGTTTGAGGCCCTGCAGCGAATGCACCTCGCTCGCGGCGTTCGCCTTGGGATTGCAATAGCTCTCGACGGCATGGTCGACGGCCCGGATGCCGGTTGCAAACAGCAGCCAGTCCGGTGTGTCGAGTGTCGCGGCCGGATCGAGAATGACGGTCCGCGGCGCCATCAGCCGATGCAGGAACGACTGCTTGGTGTTCGTGGCCGAAAGCGTGACGCCAGCCGTCGAGGTGAAATCCGAGGCCGAGAGCGTCGTTGACACGGCGAGCATCCGGATCGCGCCGGCTGGCGCCTCGATCTTCCGGCCTTCCGCTCCGTCGATGCCAGCCCGGTAGGGCTCCATGGCGTCCGTCGTGTCGAGGCCGAGCCAGAGGCACATGAGCATGGCCTTGGTCGCATCGATCACGGACCCGCCACCGATGGCGACGAGCAAGTCGGCCTTGCCGTCACGTGCCAGTGCCGCGCCCGCGATGACGTCCTCGCGCGGGCTGTGCGAGGCGATGGCCGC
>JBGSJD010000504.1:0-4783 GCA_041742195.1 Hyphomicrobiaceae bacterium | reverse complement strand
CGGGCCGCGGGCGGCGCTGCCCGGACAGAGGTCAGAGGTTCCATCCAGCGGGTGGAGGTGCCGAAAGGTAGCGGCCGTCCTCAGCTTGCCACGGGGCCAACACGGCTGGCGGCCGGCGCGTCCCCACCGAAGCCGAAGAGCGAGCTCGAAGCGTTCGCAGACCTGGTCGCTGCCGCACGCGCGGAGCGCGAGCGAACGGACCAAGCGAAGCGCGCATCACCTGGTGACGCGGCTCCGGTGGCTGTCGGACAAGCCATCGCCACGACCCAGACACCGGCCGGCGCGCTCGCAGGCGCAGCGCCTTCCGGAGGCTCCGCCAATGGCCCGCCGTCGTCTCGGACAGTGATGGAAGCGACGGCATCAGCCCCCGCGACCCGGGCGCTCGACAAGGCCGTCCCCGTGCCCGTCACATTCGTCACGGGCGAGAGCGAGATGACGGCAGACGGACGGCGCGCGGCCGATCTCCTCGTCGAGTATCTGAAAATCACCGATCCGCCGTCGATCCGGCTGTCGGGCCATGCCGACGAACGGGGCTCGGACGCCTACAATCTCGAGCTGTCGCGCAAGCGCCTCGAGGCGATCGAGGAGCATCTGCGCCGGAACGGGTTCCGGGGGCGGATGTCGCTCATCGCGCTCGGCAAGTCGAAGCCGTTCGAGGGTATCGATCGCAGCCGGATCAGCCGGGTCGAGGCCTGGCAGGCGGATCGGCGGGTGGAGCTGATCCTCAGCGAGTGAGGGCGGCCGTCGAGGCGCCCGGGAGAAGCATTGCTTTACCCCACCGATGCTTTCCCGACACTTGAACAATCGAAACGGCCGCCGAACGGGGTTCGGCGGCCGTCATCTTTTTCTGAACCGCGTGTGGTCCCCAGACTTACGCCGTCAATAGGCGGAGGCGACGGCGTCGACGCCGTCCTTGGCGTAGATGTCGCGGCGGAACTGAACGACGCCGTCCTCAGTCGCCCAGGCCGTGATGTAGGCGAAATAGAGCGGCACCGGCTTCTTCAGGCGCACGTCGAGGCGCTCGCCGGTCTTCTTCATGCCGATCACCTTCTCCTCGTTCCAGCCCTGCTCGGAGACGAGCCAGGCGGCGAGGCGCTCGATGCCGGAGATGCGCACGCAGCCCGAGCTGGCGGCGCGGAAGTTGCGGCCGAAGAGCGTCTGCGAGGGCGTGTCGTGCATGTAGACAGAGTGGCTGTTGTGGAAGTTGATCTTGACGAAGCCCAACGGGTTCTCCGGGCCGGGCTGCTGGCGGTAGGTGAGGCCGGCCACGCCCTGGTTGGACCAGTTGATCTTCGACGTGTTCAGCTTCTTGCCGTCGGCGCCGTAGGCATCGATGCCATACTTGGCCAACACGTCCTGGCCGCGCTTCTGCATGTCGCGGCCCTTGGGGACGAGGTCCTTCGAGATGACCGTCGGCGGCAGGTGCCAGACCGGATTGAAGTTCAGCTCGTGGATCGCCGAGCGGAGGATCGGCGTCTGGCGATCGAGCTTGCCGACGACGCCGGCGTGCCGCGAGACGACGCGATCGTTCTCGACGGCTTCGATCTGGGCCGCCGGAATGTTGACGACGACGTACTTCTTGCCGGCGGTACGGGCGAGTTCCTGGATACGGGCGAGGTTCGTCTTGAGCTGTTGCAGGCGCACGGCGGCCGGAATGTTGATGGCCGCGATCGTCCGCTTGTCGACGATACCGGTCGGCGTCAGGCCGTTGGAGGCCTGGAAACGCTTGACGGCGCGCTCGAGTGTCTGGTCGAAGCCGTAGCCGAAGACGCTGTCCTCGGAGCCGCGCAGGTCACCAGAGGCGGCGAGGCGCTGGCGCAGGATCTCGACCGCCCGGCCACTGGAACCGGCCTGCAGCGTGCCATCAGGAACGACGGGCCAGCCGCCCTTCTCGACGATGCCGGAATAGCGCTGGATGGCCGTCTTCATGGCGGCCACGTTGGCGGCGGACAACGTCGGGAAGCCCTTGGGGGGATTGGCCTCCCACTGCTTCGCGAACGAATGGTCGTAGGGCTGGTCCGGCGTCGGCGAACCACTGTGGGGGTCGAAGCGAATCCAGTTCACCTGACCGTCCTGGGCGGCGGCCGGCGCGCCGGCGACCGCCAGTGCCCCTGCACATCCCAATGCCATTACGCCCAAAATGCCGAAGCGCGTCATCATCGCGTGGTCCTTGCAGCTTCCAGAATGCCCTCACCGCGCGAACGGGGAGCGCGGCCATCGAACGGCTCACGATCCTAGGCACATCGGGTTAACGATCCCGTAACCATGTCGACCGGCCGGCAACGCGGCGCGCCGATCAAAGCGGGCAGCCGCCGACTCATGCGCCAAATGCCGATCCGGCTCAAATGACGATCGCTCGCGGCGCGCTCGAAGCTTTGGATTGATGCGCGGGGGACACATCGGGCCGCCGCCGAAATGCTCATTGCTCCCAAAACGAAGAACTGGGGCTCCCAAAACGAAGAACTGACTCAGAAAACGAAGAATGGGGGCGCGAGGCCCCCATTTGCGTTGGACAGTGTCGCCGGGCGCGCCGGAAAGGCGGCGTCGCCCATCCTTACAGGCGATAGCGGATCTGATCCGACCAGAAGCGCTCGAGACGAACGAGCGTCTTGTTCATGTCCTGGACGCTGTCGCGGCTCACCTCGCCGACAGCCTCGATGGAGCCGAGCTGGCGCTGGTAGAGGGCGTTGACGACGTCACAGGCGTCCTTGCCCTTCGCCGTCAGGCTGACGCGGACGGAGCGGCGATCGACCTCGGACCGCTTGTAGTGAAGATAGCCCATGTCGACGAGCTTCTTCAGGTTGTAGGAGACGTTCGAGCCAAGATAATAGCCGCGCGTCTTCAACTCGCCCGCCGTCAGCTCGCTTTCGCCGATATTGTAGAGCAGCAGCGCCTGCACGCTGTTGAGCTCGGCACCGCCGACGCGATCGAATTCGTCCTTGATCACATCGAGCAACAGGCGGTGCAGACGCTCGATGAGCCGCAGGGCTTGCAAATAGTCCGTGCGATAGGTGTCGTCCTTCGCGGTTGCGCGCGGGCGCGCAAGATCCAACGCAACACTCATGGTACCTGCCTTCGGTTCGACTTGACGCTCTTTCCCGGACTGGTTGTTCTCTCCCGGGTGTTGCCACAAACCTAGATCAGGAAATTAAAGCTTACCCTAAAAGACATACTGAACGATCGATGAAAGCGTAGGTCGTTTCAGAGCAGGCCTCAAAGCTGGTGCGATCGGCTGACATCGCACACCTTTCAAGGCCCGTCGGAGGCGCCGCACTAGACACGCGCCGACTGCATCGCCGAGCGGTCCCGAAGGGCGAGTTCGCCCTCGCCGAGAGACGCGAAAAAGGAGTCGACCTCGGCCTCCGTGACGTCCTCGATCCGCGCGTGCTGCCAGCGCGGCGACCGGTCCTTGTCGATCAGCACGGCGCGCACGCCCTCGCGGAAATCGGCTGAAGCCACGAGGCGTGCGCCGATGCGATAGTCCTGGGCGAGCGTGGTGCGGATGTCGAGCGATGCGGCCTCGCGGATGGCGCGGTGCGTCAGGCAGAGCGCCAGCGGCGAGCGGCGGCGCAGGATCTCGAGAACGGACGTCGCCCAGTCGCGATCGGCGCCTGAGGCGGCTTCGAGGCGCGCGACGATGGCGGCGACGGACGGCGCATCGAAATGGCGCGTGATGCGGTCGACATCCGACAGGAGCGGCGTTGCGGACGGCTCGACGTTCAATCCATCAAGGAGAGGATCGACCGGGTCGGCGTCCGCCAGCGCGCGCACGATGCCGTCGAACGCCGCCGCCGGAATGACGTGCGTCACGAGACCCAGCGCGAGGGCATCGCCCGCCGTGACCGTCGCGCCGGTGAGGCCGAGATAGACGCCGATGGCGCCGGGCATGCGCGCGAAGACGTGCGAAACGCCCGCATCGGGAAAGAAGCCGATCGCCGTCTCCGGCATGCTGAAGGCGTAGTGCTCACCGGCGACGCGATGCGTGCCATAGAGCGTGATGCCGACGCCGCTCCCCATCACCGTGCCGTCGACCATGGATACCGTCGGTTTTGAGAAGCACTCGTGCAGCCAGAAGAGCCGGATCTCGTCGGCCATGGCGGCGCGCGCGGCGGCGATATCGCGGGTGGCGAGATCGATCAGTTCGCGCACGTCACCGCCGACGGAGAAGATGCCGGGTACCTGCGACCGCAGCACGGCGCAGTAGATCATCGGGTCGCGGGCGAGGCCGGGGTACCACGCGGCCAAACTGGCCTGCATCGCCTGATCGAGGGCATTGCGGCGCGAGGGCCGCGCGATGGTCGCAACCGCCGCTGCCCCGACGCGTTCGAGGTGAAGGCCTTCGACGGTGTGCGCTTCGCTCATCGCATGCCTCCCTGGCGTTGCGACCGACTTGGCACTGCCGTGGCGGAATGGCAAGGCGGCCAACGGCTCGTTTGGGACGGACTCAATGTCGCCGCATCGCCGCCTTATTGTAACGGATACAAGGCGAGCTATCGCGTCGCTTGCGTTTCGAGCAATATGCACCTGATTCGTCGCAGCCTGATACTCCGTGAACACATCGGAGATGGAGGGGGCGATCGTCGAGAGGGTTTGAAGCTCAATGGTTCGACATTCGACCGGTCGCCTCGCCGCCATGAGCGCGGTCCTCGCCCTTCTGCCTGCCGTCGCGGGTGCGCAGACGGCCGCGCCTGCGCCGACGCCCGTGCCGCTCAAGACGCAGCAATTCCCCGTTACGCTGCCGGACGCGAAAGCGCCGCAGCAGCCCGCCTTGCCGATGTGGAGC
>JBGSJD010000503.1:0-1675 GCA_041742195.1 Hyphomicrobiaceae bacterium | reverse complement strand
GCAGGCCCTCGGAGCGCTGGGCGTCAAGGGGAGCGGGGCTGGCGGGCGCGGCGCGGCGATCGATACGCCTCCCCCCGTCGAAGGCATTGCTCCGGTTGCACCCGTCGCGCGGCATCTCGAGGCGGCCTCGTTCGTCGATTTCCAGAATGACGTGACGGCCAAGGACCTGCGGCTCGCGGCGCAGGAGGGCTTCCGCTCGATCGAGCACATCAAGCGTTACACAACGACGGGCATGGCGACGGATCAGGGCAAGACCAGCAACGTCAACGCGCTGAGCCATGTCTCGGGCGTGCTCGGCCGCAGCGTCGGCGACATCGGCCATACGACGTTCCGGGCGCCCTACACGCCGGTGACGTTCGGCGCTCTCGCGGCCGAGTGCCGGGGAGCGCTGTTCGATCCGGTCCGCCTGACGCCGATCGATCCGGCGGCGCGGGAGCGGGGGGCGATCTTCGAAGCCGTCGGGTCATGGCAGCGGGCGCGGTATTTCCCGAAGCCGGGCGAGACGATGCATCAGGCGGTCGCGCGGGAATGCCTCGCCGTGCGCACGTCGGTCGGCGTGTTCGATGCCTCGACCCTCGGCAAGATCGAGGTCGTCGGTCCGGATGCCGCGATCTTTCTCGACCGCATGTATGTGAACGCCATCGCGTCGTTGCCCGTGGGCCGCAGCCGCTATGCGATCCTGCTCAATGAGGCCGGCTTTGTCCTCGACGACGGGATCGTGTCGCGGCTCTCCGACGTCAGGTTCCACGTCACCACGACGACGACGGGCGCGGCCCGGGTGCTCGCGCACATGGAGGACTACCTGCAGACCGAGTTCCCGGAACTGCGCTGCTGGCTGACGTCGGTGACCGACCAGTGGGCCGTTGTGGCGGTCCAGGGGCCGCGTGCCCGCGAGGTGCTGGCGCCGCTCGTCGAGGACGTGGATCTGGCACCGGATGTGCTTGTCCACATGGCGCAGATGGAGGGGCGGGTGCTCTGCGTTCCGGCCCGGGTGTTCCGGGTGAGCTTCACGGGTGAGCTAGGCTACGAGGTCAATGTGCCCGCCGGCTACGGGCGTGCGGTCTGGTTGGCGTTGCTCGCCGCGGCGGAGCGAGTCGGCGGCGCGCCCTATGGCACCGAGGCGATGCATGTTCTGCGCGCCGAGAAGGGCTATGTGATCGTCGGGCAGGACAGTGACGGCACGCTGACCCCGCGCGATCTCGGACTGCCGGTCGGGGAGCGGAAGGTGGATTTCGTCGGCAAGCGTTCGCTGACGCGGCCCGACATGCTGGTCGAGGCCCGGCCGGATCTCGTCGGGCTCGAGACGGAGGACGGCCGCGTCGTCCTTGAGGAGGGCGCGCAGATCACGCGCGATTCCGCGCCTGCCATCGGCACGCACGCGGTCGGGCACGTGACGTCCGCCTACCACAGCGCCGTGCTCGGCCGCTCCATTGCGCTCGCGGTCATCGAGGGAGGTCGCGCGCACCTCGGCGAGACGTTCTATGTGCCGATGCCGAGCGGCGTCATCCGGGTGAGGGTGGTGTCGCCCGTGTTCTACGATGCGAAAGGCGGACGCCTCCATGGATGACGAGATGGCCGACATGCCCGAGCCCGAACGTCCGTTGGCCGGCCTTGCGGACGGCGTCGCTGGCGTGGCGCGGCTCGAGGACGGACCGTCCGCCGCGCGGATCGTGCT
>JBGSJD010000502.1:0-7181 GCA_041742195.1 Hyphomicrobiaceae bacterium | reverse complement strand
GCGGCCCTTGTCGACCGCATCGCCGGGCGCGGCCGGACGTCGTTCCTGATCGACACCCCGCCGGACCTCCGCGAGCAGCTTCTCGACGCCAAGGTCGGTGCCATCGACGGCGTCGCGTTCACCCACGATCACGCCGACCACACCCACGGCATCGACGATCTGCGCATTCTGGCCTTCAACATGAAGAAGCGCGTCGACGTCCATTTCGACGTCGCGACGGGCGCCTCGCTGAAGGCGCGCTTCGGCTACTGTTTCGCGTCGCCGCCCGGTTCGAGCTACCCCCCGATCCTGACCGCGCACGACATCGTGCCGCCTGAGCCGATCACGATCCACGGCGCGGCCGGCCCGATCGTCGCGACCCCCGTCAGTCAGGCCCATGGCGACCAGACGTCCCTCGGCTTCCGGATCGGCGACGTCGCCTACTCGCCGGACATCAGCGGGCTCGATGCGTCTTCGGAGAAACTGCTGTCCGGTCTCGACCTGTGGGTGGTCGACGCGCTCCGCTATCTCCCGCATCCGAGCCATTTCTCGGTCGCGGAGGCCCTCGAATGGATCGAGCGCCTGAAGCCCCGCCGCGCCATCCTCACCCACCTCCATATCGATCTCGACTACGCGAGCCTGAAGCGCGAACTGCCGCCCCACGTCGAGCCCGCCTACGATGGAATGGTCGTGCATTTCGACTGAAGCGGCGCGGAAGGAATGATCCCGGATGGACGTGCTCGGGCTGGACGCCTGGCAACTCGGCCTGATCGCGGTCACGGCGCTCGCCGCCCAGGTGATCGGCGGCATTGCCGGCTACGGCACCGGCCTTTTGATGCCGATGGTGCTGGTCCCGATCATCGGCGCGGAAGCGATCGTCCCCGTCATCAGCCTGTCGGCTCTGATCACCAACCCGACCCGGATCGTCATCTTTCGCGAGCATCTGGACATCGGGCGCGCCGTGCTGATCGCGGCCGTCGCCATCCCGACGACGATGCTCGGCGCCTGGCTCTATACGTCGTTGTCGGGCCGTGAGGCGGCCATCGTCATCGGCCTGTCGCTCTTGGCGATGGTGCCGCTCCGGCGCTACCTCGCCAACCGGCAGTTCCGCCTTTCCGGTGTGGGCGTGCCGGCCGCAGGCGCCGTCTACGGTTTTCTGACGGGCGGCATGAGCGGCGTCGGCGTGCTCCTGATCTCGATGCTGATGGCCATGGGGCTCACGGGGAAGGCGGTGATCGCCACGGATGCGCTGGCGAGCACGCTGATCGGGCTCGCCAAGACCGGCGTGTTCGTCGCGGCTGGCGCGTTACCGGCAAAGCTCTGGCTGGTCGCGATCCTGATCGGCGTGATGGCGACGCCGGGCACGCTTCTGGCGCGCTGGATGACCAGCCGGTTTTCGGCCCGGCTGCACGACACGATGATCGAAGCGACGGTCGTTATCGGCGGCGCGCTGCTCGTCTGGCGTGGAATTTCGGGCTGAACCCGTCGTCGACCCGTCACAATGCCCATTGCCCCGTCTCGCAAAAAGGCGCGAAACTCCCTGAACCGGCACTGCCGAAGGCTTCGGCAGCATCAACGACCGGGACAATCTGGGAGGAAGACATGTCGATCAGACCGGCGGCCACAGCCGTTGTGGCCGGACTATCCATGCTTTCGATGGCATCCGTTCCGCTGGCCGCGCAGGACGGGAAACGCGGCGGCACCTTGCAGTTCGCGGTCACGGCCGAGCCGGCCGACTACGACTGCCACGCCTCGCAGACGTTCGCGCTGCTGCATCCGATCAGCCCGTTCTATTCGTTCCTCGTTCGTTACGACGCTTCGAAGGGTGGCGCGATCACCGGCGACCTGGCGAAGAGCTGGACCGTGTCACCCGACGGGCTCACCTACACGTTCAAGCTCCACGACGGGGTGAAGTTCCACGACGGCTCGCCGCTCACCTCGGCGGATGTGAAGTTTTCCTTCGAGCGCATCCAGTCGCCGCCCCAGGGTGTCGTCTCTCTGCGCAAGTCGCTGTTCTCCGACGTGAAATCGATCGAGACGCCGGACGCGACGACGGTGGTGTTCAAGCTGTCGCTGCCGAACGCGACGATGATGGACAACTTCGCCAACCCCTTCAATTGCATCTTCAGCAAGGCGAAGGTGGAGAAGGAGCCGCGCTTTCCGGCGGCGAATATCGTAGGCTCGGGCGCCTTCCAGTTCGTCGAGCACGTGCGCGGCTCGCACGTCGTCGCGAAGCGGTTCGACGACTATTTTTTGAAGGGACGGCCCTACCTCGACGGCTACAAGGCCTACTTCGTCAAGTCGGGTTCCGTCGTGCCGGGCCTCATCGGCGGCCAGTTCGACGCCGGCTTCCGTGGCCGCACGCCGGCCGAGCGCGATCAACTCCTGAGGGCCGATCCAAACCGCTGGACGGTGCATGAAGGCCCCTGGGGCACGGTCAACATCGTCATCTTCAATACCCGCAAGAAGCCCTTCGACGACATCCGCGTCCGCCGCGCCCTGTCGCTCGCCATCGATCGCTGGGGCGGCAACGAGCAGCTGTCCCGCGTCACCTTCGTCAAGGCGACCGGCGGCATGCTGCGACCGGGCTACGACATGGCGCTGAGTGACGCCGAACTCGAAAAGATCCCGGGCTATGGCCGCGACATCGAGAAGTCGCGAGCCGAGGCGCGGCGGCTCCTCAAGGAGGCGGGCGTCGAGGGTTTGAAGGTTCGCCTCCACAACCGCACGCTCGATCAGCCCTACACACCGATCGGTGTGTTCCTGATCGACCAGTGGCGGCGCATCGGCGTCAACGTCGAGCACACGCAGGTCGAGACCAAGGCCTACTTCGGCAATCTCGTCGCCGGCGATTTCGACGTGGCGCTCTATCCCGTCACGGTGGCGGCCGACAACGCGACCGAGAAGCACCAGTCGCATCTGACCAACGAGAAGTCGCCGATCAGCTACTCCCGCCACGGCGACAAGAAGCTGGATGACCTCTGGGACCGTCAGTTGCGCGAACTCGACCCGGCAAAGCGCAAGGCCCTGATCCAGGACTTCGAGAAGCACCTTCTCACCCAGGGCTATTCCCTGGCGGTGAACTGGTGGCAGCGCATCATTGTCCTGAACAAGAAGGTGAAGGGCTGGAACTTCTCGTCGAGCCACTTCCAGGGCAACGATCTGGTCAACGTGTGGCTGGATCAGTAGACCCGGTTCGAAGCCCATGCAGGCCCGCTGGATCACTCCGGCGGGCCCTCGTCCGAAAGGCCACCTCATGACCCACCCCTACGTCATCGATCGCACGTCGAACGCGCGCCGGTCCGCCGTCGAGGAGAAGATCTGGGGTCTCGACCTCGTTTCGCCCAGCATCCGCGACGACATCGTCACGGCCTGGGTGACGACGTGGTCGGCAAGCCCCTACGAGCGGCTCGAGTACATGCCGTGGACCGAGGGCGTCGATTACCCGCTGCTCGCGCACGTCAACGAGGTGACCCGCACCGGGGTGGAGCTGGCGAAGCGCGCGACCTCCGAATGGTCGCTGGATGTTGCCTCCGACGTGCTGGTGCCGATCCTCATCCTGCACGATGTCGACAAGCCGCTGATGTATGCCCGCGTCGGCGGCGCTGTCGTTCGTTCGCAACTGGCCGACGAGATCCCGCACGGCGTGGTCGGCGGCATGCTGCTGAAGGAGTTGGGCTTCTCTCACGAGGTCGTGGCGACGGTGACCACGCACTCGCCGAAGATGCCCTATCGCGGGCGCAATCCGGCGGCCTACGTGCTCCATCACGCCGATATGTTCTCGGCCGACCATGCGCTGATGGCGATGGGAAAAACGCCGTTCTACGTGCGCCACGGCTGACGGCGCCGACCGAACGAAGGCAAAGCCGGGAGCAGGATCGACCCCGCCCCCGGCCCGCACGTCATTCTTCCTGCATGTAGCGGCCGATGAGGCCGCCGATGACGCCACCGATGATCGGCGCGACCCAGAACAGCCAGAGCTGCGACAGCGCCGTCGTGCCACCGAAGATCGCGGCAGCCGTGCTGCGGGCCGGGTTGAGCGAGGCGTTGGTCACCGGAATGGCGATGATGTGGAACAGCGTCAGCGCGAGGCCGATGGCTAGCGGGGCGAAACCGGCCGGCGCCCGGCGGCTCGTCACGCCGACGATGACGACGAGGAACATCGCGGTGATCACCACCTCGAACAGGAACGAGCCGACGAGCCCGAACTGACCGCTGCCGCCGAAGTGGTTCGACGCGCCGGCGAACGTGTTGACCTTGGCGCCGATCCCGCTCGCGAGCACCAGCGACAGGATGAGGGCCGCAGCCGCGCCGCCGAGCACCTGCGCGACGATGTAGCCGGGGGCCTTGGCCGAATCGAACCGGCCGGCCGCGATGAGTCCGATGGTCACAGCCGGATTGAAATGGCCGCCCGACACATGGCCGAACGCGTAGGCGGTCGCGATGATGGAGATGCCAGCCGCGAACGCGACGGACATCAGGCCCGCCGACGGTGCGGCGAAGAGAGCGGCGCCCACGATGGAGAGCACTAGGGAGAACGTTCCGAGGAACTCGGCGACGAGAGATCGGGATGTCATGGCAGTTCCTTGATCCGGAATTGAAATCGGCGAGTCTCTCGCCGATGTCCGCAGCTACACCTCTGCAACCTCGCCGCGACAAGCCGTCGCTGGCGCACATCAGTTTTACTGCAGCACCAGCAAAGCCCCGAGGCCGAGGCCACCCACCGCGATCCGCCACCACGCGAACGGCGCGAACCCGTAGCGGGAAACGAACTCGAGGAGATACCTGACCACGATCACGCCCGCGATGAACGCAACCACGAACCCGACCACGATGGACTGGACGGCGGCCGGATCGAGGAGATGGTAGCTCTTGTAGAGATCGTAGGCGAATGCGCCGGCCATGGTCGGCATGGCGAGGAAGAACGAGAATTCCGCCGCCGTGCGCTTGCTGAGGCCGAGCAGCATCCCCCCGACGATGGTCGCGCCGGAGCGCGAGACCCCCGGCACCATCGCGAGACACTGGCAGAGCCCGATCTTGACCGCCGTCAGCGGGGTCACGTCCTCGACGGTGTTCACGGAGGGCGAGAGCTTCATGCGATCGACGATCAGGAGCACGACGCCGCCGACGATGAGCGTAACGCAGATCAGCATTGGCGTCTCGAACAGCACCTGCTTGATGAACTTGTGGAGAAGCACGCCCACCACCGCGGCCGGCAGGAAGGCGAGCAGGATGGCCGCCACGAATCGCCGCGTCGCCGGATCGCGTGGCAGGTCCATCAGCATCCCCCAGAGCTTGCCGAAATAGACGCTGAGCAGCGCCAGCACGGCGCCGAGCTGGATCAGCACCTCGAACGTCCTCTCCGGCGACGGAATGCCAAGAAAATGCTGCGTCAGCAGCAGATGCCCGGTCGAGGAGACCGGAATGAACTCCGTCAGCCCCTCGATGATGCCGAGCAGGATGGCCTGCAGCGTCGTCATGCGGTATCGCCCTCTCGTCTCGCGGACGGCCCCCGGGCGCGTCGCCACACCTGTAGCAGAGCCGAAAGCCGGTTCGGAGTGGCTGATTGTCCTCACGTCGCGCCTCATGGCCACGAAATGGCCGCCATGGGGGTCTCGATGTGCGAAAGTGTCCGATCCTCGAACGAGTGCTGTTGTCCCGATCATGGCCCGCCTCACACATTTCAAGCTATGCCCGATGTCCCGCTCGATCCGGCTGCTGCTGGGCGAGATCGAGGTAGATGCAACTTTGGTGGACGAGATGCCGTGGGAATGGCGGCCCTCGTTCCTTGCGCTCAATCCCTCGGGAGACCTTCCTGTCCTCGAATTCGACGGCGGCCTCGTGATCAGCGGCTGCTACGCCATCTCCGAATACCTGGGCGAGATGCTGCGGCGGGGCGAGCCTGACGAGCGCCGTCGCGATCCGTTTCCCGGCAGTGACGAGGACCGTGCCGAGGTCCGCCGCCTCGTCGACTGGTCGCACAGGAAGCTCCATGGGGAGGTGACACGCGAGTTCCTGCGCGAGAAGATCGAGGCGCGGCTCCGGCCCGAACTCGCACGCCAGCAGCCGGACAGCGACCTTCTGCGCGCGCTCCGCACCAACCTGCGCTATCACATGAGCTATCTGAGCTATCTGGCGGACCAGCGCCGATGGCTCGCCGGCGACGAGCTGAGCTTTGCCGATCTGGCGGCGGCCGGTCAGTTGTCGTGCCTGGACTACATCGACGAGGTCCCGTGGGACAGCTACCCCCCGACGCGCGATTGGTACGCGCGCCTCAAATCCCGCGCCGCCTTCCGGCCGCTGCTCGCGGACCGGCTGCCCGGGATCGTGCCTCCGGCGCACTATGGCAATCTCGATTTCTGAAGCCCTGGGCCGGCGCGAGGACTGCGTCGTGACACGGGGCGGGCCGAGCCGTGAAGATCGAATCAGGGCTGTGCTCCGCGCGGCAGGCTTCGACGCCGTCGGCATCGCCGGGATCGATGATTTCGGTCCCGTGCACGCCGGCCGCCTCGCAGCGTTCCTCGACGCGGGACACCACGGCACCATGGACTGGCTGGCCCGCGATGCGGCCCGCCGAAGCCATCCCCGCGCCCTGTGGCCCGACGCGCGCTCGGCGATCGTCGTCGGACTGAACTACGGCCCGGACTTCGATCCGCTGGCTGTGCTCGGAGAGAAGGACCGCGGCGCGATCTCGGTCTATGCCCGGGCGCGGGATTACCATGACGTATTGAAGGGCGCACTGAAGCAGGCCGCCAGCAAGGTGGTGGTCCTGACCGGCAAAGCTGAATTGAAAGTCTTCGTCGACACAGCGCCCCTGATGGAAAAGCCCCTCGCGGCGCTGGCCGGTATCGGCTGGCAGGGCCGCCACACCAACCTTGTCTCGCGCGAACTCGGATCGTGGTTCTTTCTCGGCGTCATCCTGACCGCCGCCGAGTTGCGACCCGATCCCCCCGCCGAGGATCGATGCGGGAGCTGCCGACGCTGCCTCGACATCTGCCCGACCGACGCCTTTCCGGCCCCCTATCGCCTCGACGCCCGTCGCTGCATCTCCTACCTCACCATCGAGCACGAGGGCCCCATCGACCGCGCGTTGCGGCCTGCCATGGGCAATCGCATCTACGGCTGCGACGACTGCCTCGCCGTCTGTCCCTGGAACAAGTTCGCCGAGGCGGCCGCCGAAGCCCGGCTGACCGCCGATGATG
>JBGSJD010000501.1:0-3604 GCA_041742195.1 Hyphomicrobiaceae bacterium | reverse complement strand
CGGCACCCGGCTGTCCGCCTGCTGCAGTGCAACGGGCTGGCCGCGCGCATCGATGACGGCCGCGAAGGAGAGATCGCGCAGGCCGGTCTGGGCCATGATCACGGTCTGGAGACGGGCGACCCCGGACGCGCCGATCGCCTGCTCGGCGGCGACGTCGTCGAGGTCCTTGGCCATGTTCACGACGTCGGTGCGGATCACCTGGCCATGCTCGGCGAGGTAGGCGTTGGCGACGTCGAGGGACGAGGCGACGATGGTGCGCGTGCGGCTCGAGAACCACGTGTCGAGCGAGCGGGAGAACGTCGTCGTGGCCGCGATCGCGAGCAGAAGAGCGGGTAGCGCCGCGATGATCGTGAAGAGGCCGACGATGCGCACGTGAATGCGGGCACCCGCGACCTTGTTCTGCCACGCCCGCCACAGCCCGACGGCCTGGACGCCGAGCACCGCGCACATGGCCGCGATGAGCAGGATATTGACCGCGAGCACGCCCAGGACGATGTCGTTGCGCGGCGCGATCGGCGTCAGGCCGGTCAGGATCAGGTAGGTCGCGAGGCCCGAGACCAGCGACAGGACGACGATGACGAGGCCGGTCCAGAAGGCGCGCGGGCTCGATGCCGGCATGGCAAACTCGTCCGGGTCGGCTGCCGTGGCCGCATCTTCGACGACCCCGTCCTCGGGAATGTCATCCGCCCGAAGGCGGTCGCCCAGAGACGCCAGACGCGACCTCAACGACTCCCACGCGCCGCCCAGTCGCTGTCTCAGCGCCGTCAGCCAATGATCGGTCGAGGGGTGCTGCAAAGTCTCGGCTCTCGCACTTCGGGTACGGGGTCGGGCTGGCGTCGCGAGCGCACCCGAGCGGTGAAAATGGACTGGGCAGTATGAGACGCCACACTGTGACTTTTTCGCGACATTTGGCTGAATTAACCGTGTGAATCGCGACCGTCAAGCGATCGCTGTCGGGTCGTTCGCCGCAGATGTTCCGTCGTGCGCCCATTCCCTCGGGCGGGCCGCGAATTAGGGGCGCCGGCTCATGTCAGCCGGCACTCGGGCCCTTGAAGACCTGGATGTTCAACATCTGGATTTTTTCGCGCAGCGTGTTGCGATTGAGACCCAGGAGCTCGGCGGCCTTGATCTGGTTGCCGCGCGTGGCAGCGAGCGCGGCCGTGATGAGGGGCTGCTCGACCTCCCGGATGATGCGCCGATAGAGACCGGGCGGCGGGAGATCGCGACCGAACGAGGCGAAATGGGTGGCGAGATACCGCTCGACCATCTCGGAGAGCGCCGTCGTCTCGCCGATGGCGTCGTCGGGGCGCGGGCTGGCTGTCGCTTCCGCCAACTCGGTCTCGACCAGCTCCGGCGTGATCGTGTCCTGAGTGTAGAGGGCGACGAGGCGGCGGACGACGTTCTCGAGTTCACGCACGTTGCCGGGCCACGAGTGCCGCTTCAGGCGCTCGATGGCCTGCGGGGTCAGGGTGCGTTCGCCAAGGCCGTCGCGGGACGCATGACGGAGGAAATGGCGGGCGAGATCACCGATGTCCTCCAGGCGCTCGCGGAGCGGCGGCAGGCGGAGCGGCACCACGTTCAGGCGGTAGTAGAGATCCTCACGGAAGAGGCCCTGCTGGATCTGGGTCCTGAGGTCGCGGTGGGTCGCTGCGATGATGCGCACGTTGGTGCGAATGGGCGTGCGCCCGCCGACCATCGTGTATTCGCCTTCCTGCAACACGCGGAGCAGCCGGGTCTGGGCCTCCAGCGGCATGTCGCCGATCTCGTCGAGAAACAGCGTGCCACCCTCGGCCTGCTCGAAACGGCCGTCCTTGCGAACCTGGGCGCCGGTGAACGATCCCTTCTCGTGGCCGAAGAGTTCGCTCTCGATCAGTTCGCGGGGGATGGCGGCCATGTTGAGCGCCACGAAGGGACCGTGCTTGCGGCGGCCGTGGTCGTGGAGGACGCGGGCGACCAGTTCCTTGCCGGTGCCGGACTCGCCCGTGATCATCACGGTAAGGTCGGTCTGGGTGAGACGGGCGAGGACGCGATAGATCTCCTGCATCGCCGGCGAGCGGCCGATGATCGGCAGTTCCTCGCCCTCCGGATCGGCGGGGCGCTCGCGTCGACGGCCGGGTTCGGCGAGCGCACGCCCGACGATGGAGATCACCTCGGCGATGTCGAACGGCTTCGGGAGATATTCGAAGGCGCCGCGCTCGGCCGCCGTGATCGCCGTCATCAGCGTGTTCTGCGCGCTCATGACGATGATCGGCAGCTCGGGGCGCGCCTTCTTGATGCGGGGAATGAGGTCGAAGGCGTTTTCGTCCGGCATCACGACGTCGGTGATGATGACGTCACCCTGTCCCTCGGCGGCCCAGCGCCAGAGGGTGGCGGCGTTGCCGGTGGCGCGTGGCGAATAGCCGGCGCGGGCGAGTGCCTGGTTCAGAACCGTGCGGATCGCTGCGTCGTCGTCTGCGATGAGGACCGTACCGCGCGCCATGATGCTATCCTTGATCGTCTCTTGGGGACTTCCGCGATGGCCGGTCGCCGAGCGGAAGGAGGACACGAAAGATCGTGCGCGGCGGTTCGCTCTCGCACTCGATGATGCCGCCGTGGTCGCCGATGATCTTGGCGACGAGCGCGAGGCCGAGGCCGGTTCCCGTCGGTTTCGACGTGACGAACGCATCGAAAAGATGGGGCCGCATACCGTCGGGAACGCCGGGGCCGTCGTCCTCGACCTCGATGCAGAGCGGCAGCGACACGCGATCGCGGCTGCCCTTGACGGAGAGGCGGACGCCGGGACGGAACGACGTGCGCATGATGATGCGGCCGCCGTCCGGCTTGCTCGAGATGGATTCGGCGGCGTTCTTCACGAGGTTGAGGAAGGCCTGGACGAGCTTGTCGCGATTGACGGAGACGGGCGGCAGGGACGGGTCGTAGTCCGACACGAGGCGCATGCCGCGCGCGAAGCCGGAGCCCGACAGTTTCAGCACATGATCCAGGATGGCGTGGATGTTGACCGGCTCGGTGACGAGCGGGCGCTCGTCGCCAAAGACTTCCATCCGGTCAACGAGGGCGCGGATGCGGTCGGTCTCGCTGCAGATGAGTTCGGCGAGCTGGCGATCCTCGTCGTTCAGTGACGGCTCGAGAAGCTGGGCCGCGCCGCGAATGCCGGACAGCGGATTCTTGATCTCGTGGGCGAGAACGGCTGCCAGCCCCGACACGGAGCGCGCGGCTGCCCGATGCGTCAACTGGCGCTCGATCATCTGGGCCATGGAGCGCTGCTGGAGCATGACGAGCGTCAGTTCCGGGCTCTCTGGCAGCGGTCCGGCGTGGATGTCGACGATGCGCTGGGTCTGGGTCTTCGGCGTGACCACGCCGACGCCGTACTCGTTGACGGTGAAGCCCGTTCGCCGGACGTCGCGGACGAGCGCCACCAACGGACATCCGAAGGCGACCAGTTCCTCCATCCGCAAGCGCTTCAGGAGCGCCTGGCTCGCCTCGAAGAAGATCTCGGCCGCGGTATTGGCGTAGATCACGCGCTCGTCCTCGGCGAGGACCAGAATGGGGTGCGGGAGCGCCGCCAGCAGCAGGTCGTGCGCGACGTGGCGGCGGGCCGTCGTCA